>JAZSHA010000030.1:0-5402 GCA_045533025.1 Oscillospiraceae bacterium | reverse complement strand
AAAAAAACATTTTTTTCAATATATACCTCAAATAATTATTTATCTGTCTGATAATAATATTATTATTACGTTTGAGAGGAATGAGTAGATTGAAAAACATTGATTTAGTTAATTCATTGTATCAGAATACCGAAATGGGTTCAAGCTCAATAAAAAAGCTATACCCAAAGGTGAAAAACACAAATTTGAAAAATGAGATGAAAAAACAGCTTTCAAACTATAAATCTCAACAGAACAAAATATCAGGGCTTATGAAATCCTATAATATTACTCCTCATAAAGTTCCGGTGATGATAAAAGCAATGACATCTGCCGGAATAGCTTTCAACTGTGCCAAGGACAGCTCGTCCGAACATATTGCTGAAATGCTTATTCAGGGTACAAATATGGGAGTAATAAAAATTAATCAGGCATTGAACAGAACATCATTTGCAAATTCAAAATTTGTTGATGACGCAAAAGCAATGCTGCAAAAGGAACAGCAGTATATAGACAATTTGAAGAAATATCTTTAAGTAACAAAATCACATTTTTTTGCTCCTTTCATAAAATGTAGTGAAAGGAGTTGTTTTTATGCTTGAAATGCGTCTTATCGCATTGTTTGCAGTTTCTGCGGCTGTAATTTTATTCAATGGAATAATAATCATAAAGTCGTGTCCTACACAAAAAAACAGCTGTAAACTGACTATCACCGCAACTAAAGAAATGGAAGATATCGAATGGATTGTAAGAACACTTGTATATAAGCTTGTAGATAAATATCCTGACATTTTGGTTGTTCTTATTGATATAGACGCAGACCGTGAAAAAATATACATCTTTGAAAAGCTCATGGAAAAATCATGCAATTATACAATAATAAAATTTGAAAAAAATTCAGAAAATATTTGCAATGTTATAGAAAGTATGTTATACTGAAAATGTATTTTTAGTTATTGGGTGGTGGAATAATATGGACGAAAATTCAAGCTTGATAGAAATAGAAGGTGTTGTTGAGTCCGTAATGTTTACCAACCCAAATAACGGCTATATAGTCCTTGACCTTGATGTAAAGGGAGACTATGTTACAGTAGTAGGCGAGCTCGGTAATATCGAAGAAGGTGAGGAGCTTATCGTAACAGGTGAGTATGTCAAGCATGCTAAATTTGGTATGCAGTTCAAAGCACATTACTGCCAGCGTAAAATGCCTGCTACCACAAATGCAATTTTGAAATATCTTTCATCGGGTGTACTCAAAGGAGTCGGAAAAACTCTTGCCAAACGTATGGTTGACGAATTTGGTGATAAAACTCTTGAAATAATCGAAAACGAGCCCGAATTGCTTGTGAAGGTAAAGGGCATTACAGCTAATAAGGTTGAAGAAATCTCAATGGAATTTAAGCGTATTTTCGGAATACGTGCCCTGATGATTTTCCTTTCTCAGTACAATATACCGCCATCAGCCGCAGTAAGTGCCTGGAAAAAGTGGGGACAGTATGCTGTTGAAATTATCAAGGAAAATCCATATATGCTTTGCGGTAACGGAATTGAATTGGAATTTGATAAAGCCGAGGCAATGGCTGTAAAAATCGGATACCCAATGAATAACGAAGGACGTATCAAGGCTGGAATTACTCATATTCTTGTTAATAATACATATTCTGGGCACACCTGTTTACCTTATGACCGATTGAAAAACACCGCAATCAAATTACTTGAAATTGAGGAGCACTTGTTTGATGAGTGCATAGAAAACGAGTGTAAAGAAGATAACCTTGTCATATATGAAAAAGAAAATCGAAAGTTTGTGTACCTCAGTGATTACTACATTGCTGAGCAATATATAACAGGCAGACTTACTGTAATGAGCAACTGCCTGAAAGATACAAAGGTTGATTACACAAAGTTAATTGAAATAGAAGAAAAAACCAAAATCATCACTTATGCCGAGCAGCAGCGTAAAGCAATTTCACTTGCCTTATCACAAGGTTTTATGATTTTGACAGGCGGTCCCGGTACAGGCAAAACAACAACTCTAAAAGCTATAATTTCACTTTATGAACAGCGTGGTATGAAGGTAATGATTGCTGCACCGACAGGAAAGGCTGCAAAACGTATTTCCGACCTGACAGGATATGATGCAAAAACAATACACCGTATGCTTGAGGTAGCATTTGACAATAGCGGAAAAACTCATTTTAAGCATAATGAGAGCAATCCTGTTTCTTGTGATGTAATGATTATAGATGAAATGTCAATGGTTGATACGCTTCTGTTTGAAGCGCTTCTTAGAGCATTGAAGCTTTCATGCCGATTAATAATGGTAGGTGACAGCGACCAGCTTCCGTCTGTGGGCGCAGGAAATATTTTAAAGGATATGGTTGACTGCGGACGTCTTCCGCTTGTTAAGCTTACGGAAATTTTCAGACAAGCTCAGGAAAGCTGCATTATAACCAATGCTCATAAAATCGTAAACGGTATACAGCCTGACTTGTCGAAAACAGATAATGATTTCTTTTTTATGCAGCGTCTTGACTACGAAACAGCGTCAGATACAGTTGTTGACCTTGTAATAAATCGCTTGCCGAATGCGTACAAGCTTTCTCCGACAGATGATATACAAGTGCTTTGCCCGTCAAGAAAAGGCGCTTTAGGTGTTGTTGAAATGAATAAGGTTCTCCAGCTTGCAATCAATCCGCCATGCAAGGAGAAAAAGGAGCTGAAAGGTATCCTGTATAATTTCCGTGTCGATGATAAGGTAATGCAGGTCAAAAATAACTACGACATAATCTGGACAAAAGGAATAGAAAAAGGTACGGGTATTTTTAATGGAGATATCGGAATAATCATAAAGGTAGTAAAATCTGAAAGCAAGGTACTTATTGACTTTGACGGAAGAATTGCCGAGTATTCCTACGAAATGCTTGACCAGCTTGAGCTTGCCTATGCAATTTCCGTCCATAAAAGTCAAGGAAGTGAGTTCAATGCTGTAATTCTTCCGCTTCTTGGCGGATTTGAAAAGCTGTATTATAGAAATCTTTTGTACACGGCTGTAACAAGAGCAAAGAAAATGCTTGTTATAGTCGGTTCAATGCGTGTTGTAGAGTCAATGGTAAACAATAATCGACGCACTCTTAGATACAGCTGTTTAAAGGATATGCTTGAAAAGGAGCTTACAAATGCTGAAAATATCCTTGAAGAACTGTAAAGCTTTTCTGCTTGATATATTTTTCCCTAACAGATGCCCGTTTTGCAATGAGTTCATAAGCTGGAACGAGGTCGTTTGTGCTAATTGTCGAAGTACGCTTGTTCGCGCTTGTGAACATATCTGTCATAAGTGCGGCAGTCAGCCCTGCGAATGTGATGGTACGCAAAATTATGATAATGTTTATGCAGCATTGTTTTTCGATGATGAAAAGGTCAGCGATGCGATTTATGAGTTCAAGCATGTTGGAATAAATAATATTGCTGAATATACAGCTGAAATTTTATGCGGATATATCGACGTGGCAGATATAGTTGTGGGTGTTCCGATGGGTAAACGCAAACAGCGTGATAGGGGACACAACCAGGCTGATATTCTTGCAAGGTGTATAGCTGAGCACCTTCACATACCGTTTGTACGTAATTTGCTTTATAAAGTTGATACAGACGAAGAGCAGCATCATTTTTCAGAAGAAAAACGCGTAGAACGTGTAAAGGATTTGTTTTACGGAAGTGATTATGATTTGCATGGTAAATCCGTAGTTTTGTGTGATGATGTAATGACTACCGGTTCAACGCTTAACCGTTGTGCAGGTATACTGAAAGAAATGGGTGCAGATAAGGTTACAGTCTGTGTATGCGCTGTAACAAGACTTGATAAATCACGGGAAGAAGGGTGATTATAATGGATATCGGAATTGATTTGGGAACAGCCAATGTTATGATTTCGGTAGGAAACAAGGGTGTCGTGCTTAATGAACCATCTGTTGTTGCTTTTAATAAAAGGATTAATGAGGTTATTGCAGTTGGTTATGAAGCGTATAAAATGATAGGACGAACTCCCGAACATATTACAGTAGTGCGTCCTCTCAGCGACGGCGTAATTTCTGACCATAAGATGACAAAGCTGATGATTATGGCATTTATCGAAAAGGTAACTGGTAAACAGCTTTTTATGCCTAATATTGTTATGTGTGTTCCTTCATCTATAACAGATGTTGAAAGCCGTGCTGTAATTGAAGCTGCAAAAAATGCAGGTGCAAGACAGGTTTATCTTATCGACGAACCTGTAGCTGCAATAATGGGTGCAGGAGTGGATATTTCTCGTGCTGATGGAAATATGGTAGTCGATATTGGCGGTGGTACAACAGATATAGCTGTTGTTTCAATGAACGGTGTTGTAACAAAGGCATCCGTTAAAATGGCAGGAAGTAAGCTTGACAAAGCGATTGTAAGATATGTCTCCAACCGTTACAGAATTTTAATTGGTGAAAAAATGGCTGAAAATGCAAAAATTGCAGCAGCTAATATTTATTCTCCGGATGGCAGCAGAAAAATTATTGTAAAGGGCCGTCATCTTGTAAGAGGTCTTCCCGAACAGATAGAACTTTCTGATTATGACATATACGAAGCAATTATTGATAATATTAATGAAATGATAAACGCAGTGAAATCTGTGTTTGAAAAAACACCTCCCGAGCTTGTGGGCGATATTTATAAGAACGGTATTTATCTTACAGGCGGCGGTGCACTTTTGTATGGTCTTGATAAGCTTATGTCCTCAATTATAGGGGTTGAATGTCATGTCGCTGATGACCCGCTTTCATGCGTGGCAAAAGGAACTAAATGTGCATTCAAGCATCTTGATAAGCTTCTTGATGGTTTCGAACAGGTTTCAATGATTTAAAAGTTAATCCAGTATAGTACAAGTTCTCCTCCGCATAGTCTTGAAAAAAGCTTTGCGGAGGGATTTTTGTGAAGTGCACACTGTCAGAAATGCGCAATAAGGAAATTATAAATATCAAGAACGGTGCCCGTCTTGGTTACGTGGACGATATTGAGTTTGAAACTGAAACAGCTTCGGTGAAATCTTTTATAGTGTACGGCAGAACACATTTTTTTGGATTTCTTGGCAGGGAAGATGATTTGATTATAACTTGTGATGAAATAGAAGTGGTCGGTGTTGATACAATACTTATTTCGGCAGATGATGCAAAATTGACAAAAAAGAAGTATGATCAAAACACATAATTGTTTGATTATGACAACGAAAAAAGCTTGCAATTTGCTTTCAGATATGATATAATATTAAAGCAATTCGCACGCATAGCTTTTGACGGACGGTGCTTTCCCGAAAATAAGCTCCCGTTAAGCTAAACTATGCGGAGGATCAAAAAAACCATATTATTAGGAGGAACTACAAATGGGCGTAGTATCAA
>JAZSHA010000033.1:0-7693 GCA_045533025.1 Oscillospiraceae bacterium | reverse complement strand
CAATGGTAGCTAAGATTGCTGATGACCTCTACGAAGTACAGGTTGTTTCCTGGTACGACAACGAAAACTCTTACACATCTCAGATGGTAAGAACAATCAAGTACTTTGCAGAGCTCGCATAAGCGAGGTCTTGAACTTTGCTTAATCGCAAATCTGAACTTACTAATTAATAAAAATCCCTGCATCTTCGGGTGCAGGGATTTTTTGCGCTGTGATTTTGTCAGATACAAATACCCCTTCTCTCATATCATTACCATAAAAGCTGTCACATTATGGTGAATAATGCACAAAATCCAACAGTTGCCTTGACTTATTTTTTGTAATGGTGTATAATGTTTATGTATTAAACTTTGAAAGGGTACTGATATGGAAAACCGTGATTATATAATTGTTACCGACACTACAACCGATATGGGAATTGAATATTACAAGGAAAACAACATTCCTTACGTTGCTCTCCACTACATTATGGACGATAAGGAATATATCCAGTATGGCGAGGACGGAATTGATATAAAAACCTTTTATGATAAAATCAGAAACGGAAGTATGCCCAAAACCTCTCAGGCTTCCTATGAGGATTTGTTCAACCTTTTTGAGGATATTGTCAGCAAGGGACAGGATATCTTCTATCTTTCATTTTCTTCAGCACTCAGCGGCTCTTATCATACATCAACCATTGTTGCAAATGATATTATGGAGAAATACCCTGAGCGCAGGGTCAAGTGTATTGACTCAGCTGCGGCTTGCGGCGGTGAGGGATTGCTTCTTGATATGTGCGTGAGAAAATATAATGACGGCTACTCCCTTGATAAGCTTGTTTCCTATGCTGAGGAAACCAAGAATAAAATCGCTCACTTTGTTGTTGCAGATGACCTTAACCACCTCCACCGAGGCGGACGTGTTTCCAAGGTTTCCGCTGTTGTAGGCGGTATGCTTGGCATCAAGCCTCTTATCCACGTAAATGACGAGGGTAAGCTTATTCCTTACGGCAAAATGAGAGGAAGAAAGGCTGCAATTGAGTCTATTGCAAATCAGATGAAGAAAAAGTATATTCCGGGTGCAAACGAGGAAATCTTCATCAACCACGCCGACTGCCTTGAAGATGCTGAATACCTCGGCAATTACGTCAAGAAGCTTATGCCTGACGTAAAAAGAGTTCGCTACGGCGATATCGGTGCAGTAATCGGTTCCCATACAGGAGCAGGTACTCTCGCCCTGTTCTTTGTTGCCGAAAACAAGGCTCCTGTTACACTTTAAAAAATTACTCCGCTGACGGATTTGTTCCGACAGCGGAGTTTGTTTTTACTTATATAAACGGGTCGATAAGATTAAGATAAGCGTAGGAAGCAAACACAACCCACCAGCAAGCCGCTGTAACCAAAATCGGCATACTTCTTGCCTTGCCTGCGGGAGTAGGTCTGCGGATATTGCGCCCCTTGACAAGTACAAGGATACCAACTATAAGCGCTGCAATCATAAATCCCATTCGGAAAGCAAAGGTGCAGATAATCGGAACAAGTGCCTCGGGAGTCATCATTTCAGCCGCTGTCATAACATCGCCGCTTGCAATCTTTTCAAACAGCTCAGGTGCGGAAAACTGTATCCAGCAATTAAAAACTGTACCAAGCGTGTTAAGAAGAATATGAGTGAAAATTGCAGGTGCAATAGAACCGCTTTTAATAGTAACAACAGCAAGAGGAATACCAACCAGAAATCCGAGAATAGCCTGCTGATAATTCTGATGCATAAGTCCGAAAACAGCTGCCGAAAGGAATATTGCAAAACGCTCGCTGTATCTGCGCATTGACTGTAGAATTACGCCTCTGTAGAGAAGCTCCTCCAACACAGGCCCCAACAGACACGCGTAGAAATACATTACGATATTGGCACTAAGGGAGCTTGTCGCACTCAGGTCGGCAGTTTCTCCTTTAAGTCCGAAGATGTCAAGAATTGCAGCTATAGCTGTAGCAATAAAAGCCGCCGCAGTCTGCAAGCCGATTGAAAGCGTGATAAGCTTTGCAACCGTACCGCCCGTGTAGCCGTTTCGGGTGAACATCGGCTTGAAATCAAGCTTCAGAAGCTTTATACCGAGAACAATTGAGGTAACCTCAGCAATTATCGGCATACCGCATGAGTAAAGAACTCTTGTAAAATCGTTCCATATTCCTGTGCCGAAAGCCGCTTCAAGCACAACCCTTACTGCCCACGCAAGACCGTTAAAAAGAAGCGTGTTAATAATCAGCACAAGAGCAACCTTGTTATATCGTCTGCGTATAAACTTTTTTTCCTCAGCGTCAGGTATAACCGAAACCTGAGGGGTATTTACACTATCCATAGCAATCCTTTCATCGTTAGCAAATTTTTAATAGTATTATAGTACATTGTTTACTCTTTGTCAAGGGAAATGCCTTTTTCAGCGGTTTTGTACCCTTACAGTAATCAAACTGTAACGGAAATGTAATTGAATTTTGCTGAGTATAATGGTATAATTTATATAGTGTAAACAATTACAATCGGGAAGGAGGACGTTTATATGACAAGCTTCAGAAAAATATTGTCGGCAGCAGCACTATGCTCGGCTGTTGCATTAAGCGGCTGTGCAGCGCAAAGCAGCGCCCCCGCTTCGGAAGTTGTTAATGAAACGGTTTATACCGAAGCACCCGAAAGTCTTGTTGTCAATAATCAATACGCCCTTACGTCGGCTTATGACGGCGAAGCATACAACGAGCCCTTCTCCTCCTACACATACGATTTTTCCGTATACGGCAGCAACTATATGATAACCGTTACTCCTGACGAAACAACAACAGGTCTGACTCTTACCGTTGAGGATAACAGCTTCGGCTTCTCAACATTCAATGTTACCCCTCCGAACGGATATATGGTAATGCTCCCCTATACCCAACAGCAGGCAAGTCAGGTCTGCACCGTAATCAAAAATGAAGACGGAACTGCTCCCGATTTGCTGAAAATTGACTTCTATCTCAGCACCTTTGAGGACGAAACCCTGCCTTACACCGTAAGCCGACTCTACTCAATCCTCGACAACCGCCTTGTGGAGGTTGAAGTGTACGATACAATCGGCAATGCTGAGTTTCCCGATGTGGACGAGGATGTTTTTGAACGTATGGAATATATCCCCGACAGCTATCTTTACCACACCGAGCCTGACACCTTTATGCCTGAGCCGATTGTTACCGCTGATGAGGACGGAAACCTTCGTGCAAAGGTTATCACATACAAGCTCAATTACAACGATATGACAATGCGCAGAGGATATGAGGACGTAACCTCGGTTGACAACGCCCTTTATTACGGCTACGCCGCACACGCAATCGCAGGTGACATCTACAAATATTTTATCGCAACAAGCCTTAATGTATCCGACTATGAAAATTATGTTGAAATCCCCGATACTAATTCCGAAACAAGTCAGTATTTCTTCAAGGTTGATGATCCGAGATTTTCCACAGTTGACGAATTTAAGGCTTACGTAAACCGATATTTTGACAGCTCCCTTGTGAACAATATGTTCCTTACCGCACCTCAGCAGTACCGTGACATTGATGGTGCACTGCACACAATTCTCGGTGACGGAGGAATGAACCCTAATCTGGGCAAGCTGACAATCACATGCTGGGAGCAGGACGGAAGCATAATTACTTACTACACAAAGCAGGAAACCTTTGATGACAATTATGTGTTTACAGGCTATGTCGACGGCGGAGACTTTGTAATAGAAGTTATCGACAACAGCTTTATTGTCAAGGAATACCGTTATCCATCACTTTAACAGTAAAACGAAAACCTGAGAAGAATGTTCTTCTCAGGTTTTTTCTTGTTTAATCGTAAATCATATCGCATTTGCGGATTGCCTTTGTTGGACACGCATCTGCACAAGCACCGCAAGCGTTACACAAGCTGTAGTCAATTCTCGCAAGGTTGTTTTCAACGTGGATTGCGCCCTGTTCACACTTCTTTTCGCAAAGCTTACAGCCGATACAGCCGCTTGAGCAGGTTGAGCGTACAATCTTGCCGATTTCCGTTGAGGAACAGCATACGTCGATTTTCTTGTCGATATCACGGAGCACAATAAGCTGATTAGGACAAGCCTTCACGCACATTCCGCAGCCTATACACTTTGATTTATCAATTCGTGCAAGGCCGTCCTTGATGATAATGCCGCCTTCGGTACAGACTGCCGCACAGTCACCGAAACCGAGACAGCCGTGTGTGCAGACCTCAGAGCCGCTGTAGAAACGGTTTGCCGCCTTACAGGACTGGACACCCTGAAATTCGAATTTACTCTTTGTAGCGTTGCAGTCACCGTTGCAAAGGACAACCGCAACCTGCGGCATAACCTCGCCTGCTTCCTTGCCCATAACAGCGGCGATTTTCTTTGCACAATCATTTCCGCCCGGCTTACACATATTAAGCTCAGCGCCATTATTTACGATTGCGTTTGCGTAGTCGGAGCAGCCCGAAAAGCCACAAGCACCGCAGTTTACCTGAGGGAGTGCCTCATTGATTGCTTCAACACGCTCGTCAACCTTGACCTCGAAAATTTTGGAGCATACCGTCAGCAGAATTCCTGCCGCAAGACCGATTGCCGCAAATACCAGCATCGGTAAAATGTATGTGGTCATAACAATTCGTTCCTTTCCTTTGGATTAGCCGAAAAGTCCCGAGAAGCCCATAAAGCTTACCGACACGATTGAAGCGGCGATAAGTGTTGAAGGGATACCCTTGAAGGTTTCGGGAATATCGGAGCTGTTCACTCTTGAACGTACACCGCTGAAGATTACGAGTGCAATTGTAAAGCCAAGACCTGCGCCGAGAGCGTTTACGATTGACTGAAGCATATTGTAGCTGTTGTCGATGTTGAGGATTGTAACACCAAGCACCGCACAGTTTGTTGTAATAAGCGGCAGGTATACGCCAAGGGCATTGTACAGGGACGGAACTTTCTTCTTTAAAATCATTTCAACCAGCTGTACAAACAGAGCGATGATAAGGATAAAGGCGATTGTTTTCAGGTATTCAAGTCCCATAGGAACGAGAATGAGTGAGTAGATAAGTGTCGTGCAGATTGTTGCGCAGACCATTACGAAGGTTACCGCCGCACCCATACCAACGGCACTGTCAAGCTTTTTCGACACACCAAGGAACGGACAGATACCCATAAACTTCGACAGTACGAAGTTATCCACAAGCATTGCGCTAAGCAGGATTACAAGTAATTCTTTCATTATTCATTACCCTCCTTGCAATCTAATTCTTTGTTGAATGTAGGACAATTCTTTGCGTTAGGACAAGCCGCACAGCCAATTTCCTGCGGTGGCTTCTTGTTTGCAAGCTTGTTTACAAGTGCAATGATTACGCCAAGTGTAAAGAAGCCGCCTGCGGGCATAATGAACAGTGTCATTGTTGAGGGCAGGTGCAAATCAAGACCCATCCACTGACCTGTGCCGAGAATTTCACGGATACTGCCCATTGCAAACAGTGCAAGGGTAAAGCCAAGACCCATTCCAAGACCGTCAAGTGCAGATTTCAGCACACCATTCTTTGATGCGAAAGCCTCCGCACGTCCGAGAATGATACAGTTAACTGTGATAAGTGAAAGGAACAGACCAAGGCTGTCATAAAGTGCAGGAATGTAGCCTTTAAGGATAAATTCGATAAGTGTTACGAAGCTTGCGATTACAACGATAAAGCAAGGCAGACGAACAGCTTTTGGAATAATGTTTTTCAGCAGGGAGATTGCAATGTTGGAGCAAACAAGAACGAAAGTTGTTGCAAGTCCCATACCGATACCGTTGGAAGCCATTGTAGTAACAGCAAGAGTCGGACACATACCGAGGAGAGTTACAAGAGTCGGGTTTTCCTTTATGATACCCTTGGTAAGCTCATAAAGATTGCCTTTTTTCTGTTCAGTCATTACTCTGCACCTCCGTTCATCTGGTTATATGCCGCAAGTGCGGCTTTTACAGCGTCATACATACCCTCAGAGGAGAATGTCGCACCTGTGATAGCATCAAGCTCAAAACCGTTTCCGCTGTCTGTGGCAGCAAGTGCCTGCTCGCGTTTGAGGGAGTCGATTTCAACACGGCTTCCCCATACAGCCTTTGCCTCGACGGGTTCGCCGCTATCGGTTTCAATTGTCTGTTCGTAGCGTACTCCGTTGAACTGACCGAGAAAATCAGCATTTTGCACCTTAGTGCCAAGACCCGGAGTTTCTCCGATTGTCATTATGGACACGCCCTTTACTGAGCCGTTTTCATCAAGTCCCACGAGGACGTGAAGTCCGCCCTTTGAGTAGCCGTCAGCGGTAATTTCGAAGGCTGTATATTTTCCGTCAGAGAGAATTGATGTTACTCCGTCATAGGTACGAACTGTTCCGTCGTCATTGAGGAGCATTTCAAAATCCTCAAATTTGCCGTACACCTCGGTAAGACCTGTCTGGAGTTTATCTGTTATAATGCCTGTTGTGTCAACATAGGTTGCCTCGTAAGCCGCAACAAGAAGTCCGCAGGCAATAAGGCAAATCAGCGTAAGCACCAGAGGCGGCTTGATTTTTTCTTTAAACATAGTACTGCGTCCTTTCTTTAATTTTCTTCAGCCTTTTTAACAGGCTTCTTTGCGCCAAAAGGTGTTGTAAGTGTAAGCTTGTCGATGTATGGTGTAAGCAGGTTCATAAGAAGAATTGCAAAGGATACACCCTCAGGGTAGCTGCCGAAATTACGGATTATAAACGTCATAAGTCCGCAGCCAAGACCGAAAATAATTTTGCCCTTTGTTGTAACGGGAGTTGTA
Organism: Oscillospiraceae bacterium; assembly: GCA_045533025.1. Classification (GTDB taxonomy): domain Bacteria; phylum Bacillota; class Clostridia; order Oscillospirales; family Ruminococcaceae; genus RGIG8773. Next base: position 877 of record JAZSHA010000033.1, on the reverse strand, counting down.
GCATAGTCGGTAGCCATAAAGAATGCACCAATAAGCAACCCGCCTGCAAGGACACCATAAACGGTTTCAACTGCGCTGCCCGTATAGATGAATGTCAGCAGAGCAAATGAACCGATGTAAGCAACAGGAGTTGCCGCGGAAATAATTCCTGTCACAATAAGGAAAATACCGCCTGCAATAAGAGCAATCGCACAGGTTTCACCAATACAGCCACCTGTTTCTCCCCAGAGCATTTCACCGAGTGTAAACGGCGCCATTTTGTAAGCTGTGCCGCTTTCAGTATAGTTTATCCAGCTTGCTGTAAGAGGGGTAGCTCCCGTTGTAACGTCCACAACATCGCTGTACCAGTACGGAACAACCCAGTTTGTCATACTGTCGGTAAAGGACAGCATAAGCACAACTCTTGCCGCAAGAGCAGGGTTTGCGAAATTCTGACCGATACCGCCGAAAAGCTGTTTTACGATTACAATCGCAATAAAGCTGCCGATTATAGCAACGTAAATCGGAGTTGTAGCAGGTAAATTCATACCCAAAAGCAGACCCGTAACCACAGCCGAAAGGTCAGAAACAGTCTGCTCACGCTTCATAATAAGTCTTGAAAGATACTCAAAAACAACGCAGGAGGATATGCAGACCGCCAGCACTATTGCCGCATTTGCACCAAAGAAAACACAGCCTGCCGCAGCCGACGGAAGAAGCGCAATAATAACCATCAGCATAACCTTCGTCGTTGACATCGTGGTTGCACGATGCGGTGACGGGGATACAAATAATCCGTTCATATAATCAGTTCCTTTATGTAGATTTTGTTTTACTTTCTTGGGATTAAACTCTTTGCAAGCTGATTGATTTCAGCAAGAGGTCTGTGTGCAGGACA
>JAZSHA010000254.1:0-3963 GCA_045533025.1 Oscillospiraceae bacterium | reverse complement strand
CCTGATTATACGTAGAATCAACATAGCCTTCATGTCCGGTTACAATATAAAGGTAGCCATTATGTTCTGTTGCTTGTACACAGCCATAATTAAATGGATAACGTACCTCGCCGCCCCATAATTCACTGTCACCTGTTATACCTGCTGCACCAATCCTGTTCCAGTCCTTATCATATTTTATTACTCTTACAACCTCTGCTTCAAAATCTTCTTCAGTATTATTACTGCCTTCAATCAGATAGTAAGCATTACTTCCTTCATAAAATCCACCCCATATGTCCAGTTCCATTTCAATTGATTTTGTTGACTGGATATTAAAACTATCGTCGTAATATTCTATACCTATTTTTTCGCCATTATAAAACACTCTCATATATCCATTACTTGTTGCTGTAATGTATGACTCATCTATTAAATTGCTTTCTAAATTATATGAGGCTTCAGGTAATATTTTTTCTTCAGCATTTACAGAATCTGTTAAACACATTGATAAAGTAATACATGCTACAATAAGACAAACTATACCGTATATGGTACTTTTCTTAATGCTGTTAATAATTTTCATAAAGTAGTACTCCTTCATGTAATTAAAATTGTTTTTAAAATCGGAGCAAAACGTGATAAGCTCGCTTAATCACGTTGCGACGATTGCAACCGTCGCAGGGAGATTTATTCTCCTACTGAAAGTCTGAATGGAACCCGCCACCTAAGAGGCTGAAGACATCTGCGACATGGTTATAAACAAGACAAGGAAGCTGCCATAGCAGCTTCCATATATCATCATTTAATAATATCTGTACCCATGAATGGTCTGAGTGCTTCCGGTATTGTTACTGTTCCGTCCGCATTCTGGAAGTTTTCAAGAATTGCCGCAACTGTTCTTCCTACCGCAACGCCTGAGCCGTTAAGTGTGTGAACAAACTGTGCCTTATCCTTAGGACTGTTCTTGAATCTGATAGCAGCTCTTCTTGCCTGATAATCAACAAAGTTTGAACAGCTTGAGATTTCTACATATCTGTTATATGAAGGCATCCATACTTCGATATCATATGTTTTAGCACTTGAGAATCCAATATCGCCTGTTGAAAGTGCCACAACTCTGTATGGAAGTCCAAGACCCTGAAGTACTCTTTCAGCATCGTTTGTAAGCTTTTCAAGTTCTTCAAAAGAATTGTCAGGATGTGCAAACTTTACAAGCTCAACCTTGTTGAACTGATGCTGACGAATAAGACCTCTCTGGTCACGTCCAGCACTTCCTGCTTCAGCTCTGAAGCATGCTGAGTAAGCACAATAGCTGATTGGAAGCTGATCTGCTGTAAGAATTTCATCTCTGTGAATATTTGTTACAGGAACTTCAGCTGTCGGAATAAGGAAGTAATCGTTATTTGCTACTCTGAATGCATCCTCCTCAAACTTAGGAAGCTGACCTGTACCTGTCATTGAAGCACGGTTTACCATATATGGAGGCATAATTTCTGTATAACCGTTTTCTGTATGTGTATTAAGAAAATAGCTGATAATTGCTCTTTCAAGTCTTGCACCAAGTCCCTTATAGAAATGGAATCTTGCACCTGTTACCTTTGCAGCTGTTTCAGGGTCGAGAATATCAAGATTCTTACCAATATCCCAGTGTGCAAGAGGTTCAAAATCAAACTTTGCAGGTTCGCCCCATTTTCTGATTTCAACATTTTCACTGTCGTCCTTACCAACAGGTGTTGTTTCAGACGGAATATTAGGAATGCAGAGAAGTGTATCCTTCTGCTTTGCTTCAAGCTCACTGATTACAGCATTTGCTTCCTTAATCTTTTCAGAGATTTCCTTCATTTCTGCCATAACAGCGTCAGTATTTTCGCCGTTCTTCTTCATAACAGGAATCTGCTTTGAAACCTTATTCTGCTCTGCCTTTAAAGCATCAGTTTCAGTTGAAATCTTTCTTCTTTTTTCATCAATTTCAAGAATCTCATCAATATAGCTGTCATAATCTGCATTTCTTGTTTTTAAAGCTTCCTTCACTTTTTCAGGATTTTCTCTTATAATTTTAATATCAAGCATTTTTCTTACTTCCTTTTCTTTATTTTATTCTGTTAATTTTCTTGCGATTTCAGATAAGTCATCCTTATCATAAAATTCAAGAATTAATGCACCTTTATTTTTGCCATATTCAACCTTGACTTTTCTGCCAAGATTTTCATTAAGGCTTATTTCCATTTCTTTGAAATAGCTGTCAATCTTTTCATTTGTTACAGCCGGCTTTTCTGAAGTATCTTCATTAGCCATTTTTTCAAGTGCTCTTACATTAAGCTTTCCATCAGCTGCTTTTCTTGCTGCTTCAAGCATTCTTTCATCATCATCAAATGAAAGAAGTGCCTTTCCGTGACCTACTGTAATTTCACCGTTTTCAAGCATTTCAAGAACTTCATCAGGAAGTGCCAGAAGTCTCATTGAATTCGATACTGCCGAACGTGAACGTCCAACGGTTTTAGCTATTTCTTCCTGTGTCATATTATAGTTTTCAATCAGTTCATTATATCCCTTTGCTTCTTCAATAGGATTCAGATTTTCACGCTGCAGATTTTCTATAAGTGCAATCTGCATTGTTTCAATATCAGAAAATTCCTTAATCTGTACAGGTACTTCAGACATTCCAAGCATTCTCGCAGCACGCCATCTTCTTTCTCCGGCGACAATCTGATACCCGCCGCCATATGGTCGTACAAGTATCGGCTGCAAAATACCGTGCTGTTTAATTGAGTCAGCCAGCATTGATATTGATTCATCATCAAAATTTTTTCTTGGCTGTTCTCTGTTAGGTTCGATTTCTGAAACACGTAAAGTCTGGGATGAATTACTTTCTGTCTTGTTGTCATCAAACAAGGCACTCAGACCGTTGCCAAGTCCACCCTTTCTTGCCATTTGTTCACCTTCCTGTTATTTTTTCTTTTTAAACAACCCTTTTTTCTCTTTCTTTACCTGAGGTTGTTCATTTAATATTTCAAGCCCAAGAAGTTCATAACTTTCAGCCCCTCTTGAGTTTTTATCATAATACATTACAGGCTGTCCGTAACTTGGTGCTTCTGAAAGCCTTACATTTCTTGGAATTCTTGTTTCGAATACCTTTCCCGGCAGGTTCTTTTCTACTTCTTCCACAACCTGTCCGCTTACATTGAGACGCGGATCAAACATTGTAAACAGAACACCTTCTATATCTATTCCCGGGTTATATTTTGTCTTTACAATTTTTATTGTATTCAAAAGCTGTGCAAGTCCCTCAAGGGCAAAAAACTCAGCCTGCATCGGTACAATTACCTTATCACACGCCACAAGACCATTAATGGTTATAAGACTGAGCGACGGCGGACAGTCAATAAAAATATAATCATAGTCAAGTTTGCATGTCAGAAGCTGCATTTTAAGTCTGTTTATTCTGTCATCAAGCTCTATCATTTCTATTTCAGCACCGGCAAGTGCAGGTGTTGCAGGAACAATACTGACATTCTTGAATTCTGTTCTTACAATCGCTTCCTGAATTCTTGTTTGCCCTATAAGCACATCATATGAAGAACATTCTATTGATTTCTTTTTTATTCCTAATCCTGTTGTGCAATTTCCCTGTGCATCAATATCAATGCACAAAACAGTTTTATCTCTTGAACCGAAATATGCTGCGAGATTGACAACCGTTGTTGATTTACCAACTCCGCCCTTTTGATTGGCAACAGCAAAAATCTTTCCCATTTAATTATTTTCTCCTTATTTTGTCTCTATTCTTTAATTATACCACTTTTTTCTCTCTATGTAAAGAATAATATTAAAAAAAATAAATGTTCCACGTGGAACGTTTCACGCTGTAGAAAAAACTTATTTTAAACTTTATGCCAATTAAATCGACGATTGCAACCGTCGCAGGGAGTTTTGCTCCTCAGGGTTTCAGTGGGAGATTTATTCTCCTACTGAAAGTCTGAA
>JAZSHA010000060.1:0-14719 GCA_045533025.1 Oscillospiraceae bacterium | reverse complement strand
AGAGCATAGATGCTACAGCATCAACTCTCAGACCGTCAATGTGGTATTTTTCAAGCCAGTAAACTGCGTTTGAAATCAGGAATGACTGAACCTCAGGTCTGCCGAAGTCGAATACTCTTGTACCCCACGAAGCGTGTTCCTTCTTGAGTGGGTCAGTGTACTCATAGAGGCAGTCGCCGTCAAATTCGAAGAGACCGGCTGCGTCCTTAGGAAAGTGAGCAGGAACCCAGTCAAGAATTACACCGATACCTGCCTGGTGGAACATATCCACCATTTTCATCATATCCTCAGGTGTACCGTAACGGGAAGTCGGAGCGTAGTAACCAATTACCTGATAACCCCATGAACCGTCAAAAGGATATTCAGCAAGGGGCATAAGCTCAATGTGAGTATACCCCAGATCCTGAAGATACGGAATCATCTCCTCAGCGAACTTCACATAGCTGAAAGGCTCGCCGTTTTCGTATGTACGCCAGGAGCCGAGGTGCGCCTCGTAAATATTCACAGCGCTCTGGTAAATGTTCTTGGAATCTCTGTCCTTGAACCACTTTGCATCGTTCCACTTATAGCCGTCAATATCAAAATATTTCGTAGCAGTGTTAGGACGTGTTTCCATATGAGTACCATATGGGTCAGACTTCATAACAACGCTTCTGTGAGAAGTTTCAATGCTATACTTATATGTGAAATACTGTTCAACATCAGTCAAAAATATTTCCCATACAGACGGGTCAGCAAGCTGCTCCATAGGATTGCGGTTTCTGTCCCAGTCATTGAAGTCACCGACAATTGAAACCGATTTCGCATGTGGCGCCCAAACGCGGAAGAACACGCCGTCCTTTCCGTCCTTTTTACCCTTATGTGCACCGAAGAATTCATATGCAACATAGTTTGTTCCCTCGTGGAAGACGTGGAGCGGAAACTCGTAGCCTTCAGGGAATTTTCTGTCATTATTCGCCATATCAAAATGCTCCTTTAATCAATGGGTAATACGTCAAGCAGACGCATTTCACCCATAGTATACTTTACTATGTTTATATTTTAACAGATTGTGTATCATATTGCAAGTCTTTTTAGTAAAGTTTTATAATCTTGACGTAAACTATAAGCTTAATTTGTGTAAATTTAACATAAAAATTAGAAGGAATAACTTCAAAAAATTAACAAAATATTTAGCAAGGTCAAAGTTGTAATAATTATACATTTTTATGTGCGATTTTAACAACTGAAGTGTAGATTTCCAACATCAGATTTTGTGCAGTTTTACAACGCATACTGTTTTGTCATCTTTATGGCAATTTTTTTCTGAACAGCTGTTTTCAGCAAAGCCGATAATTCTTTCCGCACAATCCTGAGCAGTGACTCCTTTGCTGAGCATCAGCTCACGAATTTTCGGGAAACATTCCTCGCATATTCCGTCGGTAATCATAACAATTTCGTCGCCGTCGGAAAGTTGAATATTTCGTCTTGAAATTTCAACCGTGCTGACAATACCTACGGGCGTTGACCAGCTTTCCACGGTTTTAACTGTGCCGTTGGATTTTATAAAGCTCTGCGCCGCACCGAGCTTTATGATTTCAGCCTTACCCGTAAAAAGGTTAAGCTTTAGAAGGTCAATCGTTGCAAAGCTTTCATCGGCTGATTTTGTAAGCAGAAGCAGGTTGATAAGCCTTACCGCTGCATTTATACCAAGTCCCGCACGGATAATTCTTGTCATAAGCGAAACAGCCATACAGCTTTCCACTGCCGCGCGGACTCCGCTGCCCATTCCGTCAGAAATAAGAATATAGATATTTCCGAAGCCATCACGGAAAAACATATCCGAGTCGCCACTTGTGTCTTCACGTCCGTTTACGGCAGCACGTCCCGTTTCTGCTTCAAAAGCAGTCTGTTCGCAGAAGCAAAGGCGGTTTATGCGGTTGAAGGAGATAATCTCAGGATAAGCAAATTCACGGTCGCAGATTTTTCCGAAGTGTTCTGCAATCGCTTCAAGCTTTGAGTTGAGTAGCCCTTCATAAAAGCATTCAATGTAAATGCGACCGTCATTATCCGAAAATACCGTTGCCGAGGGAGAACGGACGCCGTATTCTGACAGCGCCTCGCAGATGTATTCCGAAAGTCTTTCATCACAGCAAGGGAATTGCTCTGACACCTTGCTGAAAAAGTTCAGCATATCCTCCGTGCCCGAAAGCTGTTCAAGAGTTATCTCACGCATACAGCCCGTAATGTTGCCCGAACGTCTTTCAAGCAGGTCAAGACGATGAAGCTCATTGAAGGTCTCTGCAATCATATTTTTCTGCGGGCAGCATTCAAGTCCCTTGTGCAGCTCATTTTCAGTAACATAACCCTTTTTCTCAAGTAATTCCTCCGCAGGAAGCAGATAGGTGCGTATGCGATGCTCCTCACTTTCGCCGCAGAACGCACTGCTTCTGCACAGTGAGCATACCTTGCCGCAAACCTCTGAAGCAATGTCATTTTCACGTTCCCTCCTGTCGAAAATATCTGCTGCCTTGCTGAAGCTTGTCTTGATATCGGATACTGCCGATGCGGCAAATTTCAGCCTGCTTCCATATTGTTTTACTGCCGAAGAAGGCGGAAGAAGCCTGTCAGAGAATGAGTGCCGCAGAATGTTTTCGGGAACAATACAAAACAGTGCCGCAGCAATTGTCATATCCGGCAGCAGCCTTAAAGTATCCGATGGCATTCCGTAAATCAGTGAGCAGGCAAGTGCTGTTGAAACAAAAACTGCCGCAGTGAAAAGCTTGCCCCTTTTTGAAGCAAGACCTGCCGCAATACCTGAGCATACCGTTATTGCCGACGTTGAGGACATAAGCGGTGAAATCATACCGAAGGAAAGTGCAGAAACAGCCCCTGCCGTGCCGCCACCCGAAACGCCGAAGCGGTATGCAAGAACAGCTGTTGCCCAAAGACCTGCAACACGTCCTGCATTTACGGTGCCGAAGCTTATTCCGCAAAGCATACATACTGCAAGAGCATATACAACCGTGAACGGAAGTGCAGTTGTCGGTGTAATACCCGTGTTGTCTTTTATACAGTCAAGACAGCGTGAAGCGAAGTATGTTGCACCTGCACTTATTACCCCTCTGAAAGCGATTGCAGCAATGAGAGCAGGTGTCATTTCACAGAAAAAAGCGGCAATTATTCCGCAGATTATGTAACCGAAGCCTGCAAGTGCGGCTGTTCCCTTAGGGGAAAGGCTTCTTCCGAAAATCATGGTTGCTGCCGCACGTGCAAAAATCACCGCAGGCATTGATATTATTTCCGTCACATATTCGGGAACGTTTCCGCTGAGCAGAAAATTTCCCATTGCTCCCGCAAATGCTGCCGTGCCGCCGAAAAGTGGCAGAACAGCTGTAATTGCCGTGCATAATGGTGCTCCGTTTCCAAGTGGGGTACCAGCACCGAGAAAGCCGCAGAGTGCGGAAAGAAAAAGCTGCATAAGAGGAGAAATTCCCTTTTTGTTTTCCTTTGCTTTGGCAGTTTCGGGTTTTGTTTTTTCTTTTAGTTTCATAATTTTAACAGTCCTTCCGATTTCAGGCAACACAGCACAGAGATGGCGGTGCTGCTCTATACTTATTCATTTTAAGTATAGCAATGCAGTACGGAAAATTATGTCGGAACAAGGCGCTGAAAACGGGTTGAAAGGAAGCTCAGGCTGTGCTATAATATTCGGAAAGGGGGCGGCATAGTTGAAGCTGGACTATATAAAATTAACCGACGGAAAATGCGGAGCAATGCACGGCGGAAACCAAAGCGATTTCGGCAGAAAAATAAAAAGAAGCGGCTGTGGAATGATTGCCGCCTGTGATTTGCTGCTATATTTGCAGAACAAAAAGAATATCTCTGACAGAGAGTACAAGTTGTTTGTTGAAAATGAAGCAAAAAACTTTTTCTATAGATTTCATCTGAATTTTATCGGAATAACAGCGTCACGAATTGTACGTTATCTCCGAAGAAAAGGCTATGGGTTCAGATTTGTTTCGCGATATAGGCTTAAAGATGAGCGCTTTGAACAGCTTATAAGTGAGTCACTGAAAAAAGGAATTCCCGTAATTGTCCGCATTGGACTGAACAGAAAAGGGCTTGCTTACAGAGCTGTAAATCCCAAAAACGGCAGAGTTTCTCAGGGGACTATGTTCTGGCACTATATAACCGTTACAGGACTTGAAAACGGTGTACTTACCTATTCATCGTGGGGCAGCATAGGTGAGATGCAGATAGAAGAACTGCAAAAAAATCTCGGCTTTACGGGCGGAATAATCTGTTCGGAGTAAAACAAAAAAACGGCAGGATTTTTCCTGCCGTTTTTTAGCTTACTTTAGCGTATCTTTCGCTGTAAATTATATTGTCCATCACGCTTTCGGGAGAGATTTCTCCTCCCTTGACCATATCAAATATGGCAGGGGAAAATCCCGAAACAAGTGCCGCACCTGTTTCCGAGAACGTAACAGGAATGTTCTGCCGGCGGCTGTTTACATTCCAGAAAATCACGTCAGGGAGTACGTAGCCGAAGCGTGCGTACTTACGCTTCATCAGCTCAAACAAGGTCTGATTGTTGCCGCCCTCAATGCACCAGTCAAACTCCATATCGGAGATGATGTAAAGCCTTGAAGGGAGCTCGCTCTGAGACACCTTGTTTCTTACAGCCGCAGAAAGAATAAGCTCAAACACCGCTTCAAGGTCAGTGTTTGCAACCTCGTTGTAGCGGCTGCAATAGCTTACCTTGCTGACAATGCCATCTCCCTGAATTTCTACAAGCTGAGGGTGCTCGGAGAAGGTGATGAAATGATTTGCGAATGTGCCCTTGTTGTGTTCTGCAAAGTAAATGCCAAGGGAAAGCGCCGCATCAATAGGTCTTACATCACTGCCGCAGGTCATCGAGCCTGAACCGTCGATAACAGCTATCGAATTACAGTTTTCCTCACCATTACCGTGGTCGTCAAGGCTTCTCCAAGCCGCATCAAGTGATGCCCTCTCTGTCTCACTCCCGCAGAAGTAAGCCTGCCTTACGATTTCGTAAGGAAAAAGAGTTGAAGCGTGAAGCTTTTCCTCGCCGCTGATAACACGGCGTACAAACTCATTGTAACGCTCACCATCGTTTCGGATAAATGCCTTGCGGTACTTGAACATTGCCTTTGAGGGCTGCTTTGAGTAGTCAAAGGTGTAGTCATATTCACGCAGACGATTTTCGATGATGTCTATGTAGCTTCTGAGTGAAGCAAGCGTGCGGCGGTAGTCCTTCTCACGCATACCAAGCGCCTTGCAAAGCATTCTTGCTGTAGCAACAGTTTTTGCAGAAGACGCATTCACCGAAGGAAGCCACTTTGCAAGGAGAGAAACATTTTCACCGTTTGCCATAGCTTCAAGGTCAGCGTCAAGAATACGGCTGATTTCTTTTACAGCTTCGTCAGCGCAGGGTGTGTCAAGAAGCACACAGAGGTCATCATATCTGCCGTACTCCGCAATGAGAGGAATATTTCTTTTTACAGCCTCAGGCGCTTCCTTTGCAAGCACCCTTACAGCAGTACGGAAGAAACGTCTTTCGCCAAGTCCGCCCCTTACGTCACGGGCAAAGAAAATGATTTTCATTGCCTTTTCTGGATTTTCACAGTACGCCTTTATAACAGCGTTTTCTATCTGTTCCTCAGTCTGATTACGCATTGCTCCTGCCGTAAAGAACAGGTCAACGCAGTACGACATTGATGAACGGTTTGTAAGCGCACCGTTTTCGGTGTACGCAATATTGTTTTCTGCTTTGAGCAGGTTAAGCATAGTAATCTTCCTTTCTTCATCAAATAAATACAAGGCGGAATTTTATATATTTCCCATAAATATTTTCTTCAATTGCTGTGTCCGCCTTAATAATTTCACGGTGCAGTTTCAGTCGGGATTCGAACCCGAAAGCAATGTCTGACCGAAGTCAGCCGAAGCGATTTGCCACATCACATGAAAATTGCTGTTTGCACCATTCTTCTTTCGTCAGAACAAGTCGCCATTCACTAATTTTTTCGTTGATTTTATAATAGGTGTGAAAAGATTGCTGTGTGCGGCTTTTGCGGCTACTTAGATTTCAAGCGTGTTTTCCTCGGCATTCTCACGGTCATACGCATTTCAGCGCCTTAAAACGTTGCAAGCAACGCTATGACTTGTGATATATGAGAACTGCAAATTGAATTGCTGCCTCAGAAAACCGTTTTATCCGTCCTCGCAGACGTTCTGACAGCGCATTATGCGCATGAGTTTTTACACGGCTTTTTTCTTTTACGATTGACAGTCGTTAATAAATATTGCTGTTAAAGCCGTTATATATTTCACGTCAGCCTTTTACAACGCCAACGGTGAAAAGCGTTTTGATTGGTTCAACAAGGTCACGCTGATTAGCCATAACCTGTGTGATATCCTTATATGCGAAACGTGCTTCTTCTGCAACGTCCGACTTGTTGTGCTTTGCAAGAACAACATTCTGTTCTTTAAGGTCGCACATAACCTTTTCAGCGGTAAAGGCCTCCAGAGCGCCCTTTCGGGAGAAAAGTCTGCCTGCACCGTGAGATGAGGACATAAAGCTTTCAGGATTGCCCTTGCCCTTTACAATGTAGCTGTAAGACCCCATTGCTCCGGGGATAATTCCAAGCTCACCCTCACCTGCGTGAACCGCACCCTTTCTGTGCACCCACACATTCTTGCCGTAATGTTTTTCAAGTGCGGCATAGTTGTGATGACAGTTTATTTCAGTGGAATAAGTCGGCTTTGTGCCCGTATATTTTACAACATAGCGTGTGAAAATCTCCTTGATTTTGCAGAGCATTGCCGCCCTGTTTTCGTAGGCGAAATCCATTGCCAGCTGCATATAGTTAAGGTAACGTCTGCCCTCGTCTGAGTCAGCTGGAAGGAATGGAAGCTTCCATTCCGCAGGCACGGAGGAGTACCACTTTTCATTAAGCGCAGAAGCAAGCTTGTTGAAGTGCTGTCCAACAATGTTGCCGAAATGACGGCTGCCAGAGTGGAGCATTATACAGCACATTCCGTTTTCGTCCTGCTGAAGCTCGATGAAGTGATTTCCGCCGCCGAGCGTGCCAATCTGAAAGTAGCCCTCATCAATCTGCGGAAGAAGCTCAGCGTCAGCATCATACTTTGAAAGCTCAGCCTTTGCCCTGTCAAGTACAACAGACTCCTGCGGCTTCTTGTAATGGTTGAAGCCAGTCGGAATATTACGCAGAATATCTCCGCAGATTGCCTGCACAAGATTTCCGCTGCCCGTTACAGTTTCACGGAGCACCGATACTGGAATATCAGTCTGCACGAAAGCCATTCCGCAGCCGATATCAACGCCTACAGCGTTTGGAATTACCACACCGTCGCAAGCAATTACACCGCCGATTGGCATACCCTTTCCTGCATGTGCGTCAGGCATAAGCGCTACCCACTTATGTATAAACGGAAGACGTGAAAGGTTTTCCATCTGCTCAATACAAAGCTCATCAAGCGCCTCAACTGAGGTGTTCCATATTTTAATCGGCATAGCGCCGTTATTGTTTACAACAAACATTTCTGACAACTCCTTTTTGATGTTTCGTGTTTTGCGGTATGTTCAGAGTATAACACCTCCATTGGAAAAAATCATTTAAAAAAATCTGCGAACATTTCCATTACTATTGCAAGCTGAAAAAAATTCTGCTATTATATTGGTATCGCAAAACGAAAGGAAGTGAATATCGTGGCAGGCTTTTCCGAGCTGATAAAAAGCTTTGACAAAACAAGGGATTATGTCCGTGATTTCTTTATATACGGCTGTAAGGTAAGAAACGATTTCCAGTCAAAAAGCAGCCGTACATATGATGACGAAAAGCGACGTGTGGAAAGCTGGCTGGGGGACTATATACATACCGACAATTCCCAGCGCGGCAAAAAGGTTTCTATTTCCGTTGACAGCGGACATATCAGTGAAAATCCCCTTTATAAAGCATATCAATCTAAAAGCTTTACCGATAACGATATAAAGCTTCACTTCCTTCTTATTGATATTCTTGCAGAGGGTGAGCAGCTTTCACTGAAAGAGCTTGTAAACCGTCTTGATGAAGATTACGGCGAGCTTTTTGAGGAGCAGACCGTCCGTAATAAGCTTAAAGAGTATGCTGACGAGGGTGTGTTCATTAAAGAAAAACAGGGTAAAACCGACTATTTCAGATTATCACCCGACACAGCTGAAAATCTTTTTGCGGAGTACGGCGGACTTGACAGCGCTGTAAAATTTGCCTCAGAAGCAGGCGTTTTCGGTGTTGTCGGCAACAGTCTGCTTAAAGGTGCTGGGCTGAAAAATGATATTATTCTCAATAAGCACAATTATATCGTGCATACTCTTGAGGACGAAATTATGCTTGACATCGTGAACGCTATCGAGGAAAAACGATACATAGCCTTTGAAAGCTTTGGCAAAAATCGTGAGGGCAAGCCCCTTGAATTCGGAGGAGTGCCATTCAGAATTCTGTCCTCAATGCAGACGGGCAGACGTTACCTTGCTATGTATAACCCCGAATACCGACGCTTCAACTCGGTGCGTCTTGACAGCATAAAATCTGTGGAGCAGGGTGAAATCTGCGACAGTTATGACGAACTGCTTGCACTATATGTAAAGAATGAACAGAAATGCTTCGGCGTATCATTTGGAAACCGAAATGACCTCGGATATGTGGAGCCTATAAAGCTGACTATTTACGCTGACGAAAAAACAGAGGATTACATCGTAAATCGTCTGGAGCGTGAAAAACGGTGCGGTACGGTTGAACACGTTTCAGAAAACACCTTTGTTTTTACAGCCGATGTTTTTGACCCGAACGAAATTATGCAGTGGGCAAAAAGCTTTATCGGACGCATAATTTCCGTTGAAGGCGGCACCGAGGAAATCCGCAGCAAATTTTACAACGACATAGAGAGAATGAACAGGATGTATTGCGATGAAAAGGAAGATTAATATTTTCAGTGAGCTGTACGGCGCATATTACCGCACAGCGGCAAAAATTCTTGATAAATCCGAAATAGCCGAAAGCGATATCTATTCGGCTGTATCGGAAGAAGCCTTTGCTGATTCAGCTCTTTTTATACCGCAGAAGCTAACCTCGGATTGGGGATTGCTTAAATCTTGCGGAGTGAAAAAATATGAGTCCGTGCTGAGGCATAATCCCATCAGCGTTGTTACCGAGCTACAGAAACGCTGGCTTAAAGCACAGCTTGCTGACCCGAAATTCAGGCTGTTTCTTGATGAGCAGGTTTGCGGAAGGCTTGAAAAAAAGCTGGAAGACGTCAAGCCGCTGTATAACAGCACGATTTTTCGAAGTGCAGACGTTTTTACGGACGGCGACCCGTTTACTGATGAAAGCTACAAAAAAAATTTCCGTGCCGTGTTAAATGCAATCTCCTCAAAGGAAGTGCTGGACATTGAATTTTTGTCGGGACGCAACGAACGAAAGCGAGGACACTTCCTGCCGCTGAAGCTGGAGTATTCACGAAAGAACGATAAGTTCAGAGTGTACTGCGCCGCATATCGTGACCGTCATTGGAGCAACGGACTTATTAATGTGGGCAGAATAATTTCCGTCGTAAGCACCAAACATAAATCCGCTTGCGAAATGGATATGGAGGACTATTTTTCTGAACGCAGATGCAGTGAACCTGTCACAGTTGAGGTTACAACCGAGCGAAACGGCGTTGAGCGTTTTATGATGGAGTTTGCAGCCTACGAAAAATATACTGAGCGTGACCTTGAAACGGGCATCTGCACGGTTAAGCTGTGGTATGACAAATCTGACGAAACGGAACTTCTGATAAGGCTGCTGAGCTTTGGACCGATAATCGAAATTAAATCTCCCCAAAGCTTTCGAAGGCTTGCTGCTGAACGTGTCCGCAGGCAGTATGAGTTACTGAATGAGAACAACACCGCTGTTTCAAATTAAAAACAGCGGTGTTGTTCTATTATGATATTTTGAGTGCCTGATAAATGTCAGCACCCTCGCTGAGCCTTTTGCAAAGAAACTTTCTGCACTTCTCATAATTAGCAAAGGTGCGTTTTGCGCTTTCTTCGCAGCCGTATACCTTCCAGCAACCAAGAAGCTTGAAGTTTTCGCCCTTGTTTTCAATGAAGCCCAGCACGTCCTCCACAGGATATCCGAGAAAAATGCCGATTTCGTGGGGAAAATCATTGCTGCCGTGAATACGCTCAGAAAGGTAATCAAGACATTCGTCAATGCTCATATTTTCGGGATAGCCGTATTTTTTTAGTATCGTCTGAACCTGAGGGTCGGCAAGCCTTCGTGTCATCAATTTTTCGTTGTATACAAACAATAGTCTGCGACTTCCGCAGATGCACATAACCTTTGTGAATAAGCCCTTTACAGAAGCTTTTTTGTTAAAAAATTCGGATTGTTCATCAAGCGTGAATTCAGATGTTGAAAGTGAAATAAGACTTCCGCATTTTATTCCCAGCAGAGTAGGGGCAGTATGAAAAGCAAGCTTCTGACCAAATTTATTATTTTCAATTGCTGACATAATATCACCTCTCGGTTAGTTATCGCTAACTGTGCGCTTTAAAAATATGGTGCAACTGCACCTCAAATCAACAGCAGTATTGTTCAAGAATACTTTTTAGTGCACTTACGCTTGCACTGTGAATTCTTGCAACGGGAATATCGTATTTCTGAGAGCGTTGATTTACACGGTTTACCATCTTATGTGAGCAGGTATTTGTAAACACAACCATCAAATCGGGAGTCCCCAGCTTGTTTTCAAAATCAGATGGCATCTGCGTAAAAACCTTTGCCTTGCAGTTATATTCCTTGCATATATCTTTATATCGTGTTGCCATACGGTCATTACCGCCTACCACAACAACGCTCATGGTATCAGTCCCTTCAAATAATATAGTTAGCTTTTGCTAACTATATTATACCGTAATATTTTCCTTTTGTCAAGTAAAAAATGTACCCGAAGGTACATTTTTTACTTTAATTTATTTAGTCTGTTAATATTAGCCGCAACAATAAGATTCATATCCTTTTTTAATGGCTTTTCAGGGTCAATTTCAATACTCACCTCATCGCCCCGACGAACTGCAACAATGTTGATGCCGTATTTCTGCCTGAGGTTAAGCTCGGCAGGAGTTTTTCCAATCCATTCCTTACGCATGGTAAGCTCAACCATGGAAATATCCTTTGAGAGCTCCAGAATGTCAATAAAATCGGAACTTATAAGATTTTTAGCAAGTCGTATGCCCGATTCTTCTTCTGGGAAAACAACTTTGTCAGCACCAATCTTTTCAAGAATTCGGCAGTTCATTTCATTTCCGCATTTTACAATAACCTTTTCAACGCCAGCTTCCTTACACAGCATTGTAGCCATTACGCTTGCTTCGAGGCTGTCAGCCATAGCAATGATTACCACATCAACATTTGATATTCCAAGCTGCTTTATAGCCTCAGGGTCGGTTATATCAGTACATTTGCAGAACGGGATTTCACCTGCGGCATCATTTACAATATCTTCATCCTTATCAACAGCGATTACCTCAGCGCCGTGATTTATAAGTTCTTTTGCAACAGCCTGACCGTATCTGCCAAGACCGAATACAGCATAAGTTTTTTTCATAGCAATATCTCCAATCTGTATTTACCCGACGCTTATATCCTCGGAAGGATAGGTTATAACATTTTTGTCTTCCCTTTTCATTCTGAAAGCAACAGCCAGCGAAATAGGACCTATTCTGCCGAAATACATTGTTACTATTATTACAAGCTTGCCTAAAATATCAAGCTGAGAGGTAAGTCCTCGTGAAAATCCTACAGTAGTGGCTGCGCCTGCCGCTTCATATATAACGGTAAGGAAATCTGCGTCGGAAATTACCGCAAGAAGCACCATTGAAGCTGTCATTGTTACAAAGGAAATAATTATCACGGAAATTGCCCTTCGGACAGCCTGTTTTGAAACTGTCCTGCCGAAAAGTACCACGACCTTCTGACTTCGCAGAGTAGAAAGCACCGATGCAAGAACAACTGCCATCGTAACGGTTTTTACACCGCCTGCCGTACCCGAGGGTGAACCGCCAATAAACATAAGCGGCAGGGAAATGATTATTGAGGCGTTTGTCAGATTTTTCTGAGGAATTGTGGTAAATCCCGCAGCTCTCGTTGTGACAGACTGGAAAAATGAAACCATAAGCTTGTCCCCGAATGACATACTGCCAATGGTAAGGGGATTGCCGTACTCAAAAGCAAAGTACAGAATCCAGCCGCCAAGAAGAAGTACAGCAGTAGCTGAAAGGGCGATTTTGGTATGCAGAGTAAGCTCACGAAATGCACGCATACCCTTTATTTTTACCTTTTTTGCTGTGTTCAGAATATCCCACCATACTATAAAGCCAATACCGCCAAGTATAACCAGCGTGCAGGTTACAAAATTAATTATCGGATTAAGAGCATAATCGCAAAGACTGCTGTCGGAAATAATATCAATACCCGCATTGCAAAAGGCTGAAACTGAAGTGAAAACGGAAATCCAAATACCCTTTGCACCGAATTCGGGAACAAAAACCGTCATATATAGCAGTGCGCCGATACCTTCAATGATGAAAGTTCCCACAATTACCTTTTTGGTAAATCGGACAATTCCCGATAACCCGTTAAGGTTGAAGGAGTCCTGCACCAGCATACGGCTTCGTATGTTCATTCTTTTGTGCAGCATAATAAGTATCCACGAGGATATTGTGATAAAACCGAGCCCGCCTATCTGTATAAGAATAAGAATGACAGCCTGACCGAAAACGCTCCAGGTTGTAACCGCAGGGCAGGTGAGAAGTCCCGTAACGCAAACAGCAGATGTTGCCGTGAAAAGCGTATCGATAAAAGAAACCTGCTGTCCCTCCAATCGGCTTATCGGAAGCATAAGAAGCGCTGTTCCAATAGCAATAACCAGCAGAAAGCTCAGCATAATAATATGTGTTGTAGAAAATTTTGCTGCTTTTTTCCTTTGCATAAAGCACCTCGGATAGTTTGATTTTGATACCTTATATAGTATCATATTTGTCTGATAATGTCAAATTGTCAGCTAAAACAAAAAGGATACCGAGCATATCGGTATCCTCATATTTTTATATAGCAGCTTTTCTTACAGCTGAGCCGGGGACATTTTTCTTCGTGATATCTGCACCGAGAGCACGAAGCTTTTCTTCAAAGTTTTCGTAACCTCTTTCAATGTGGTAAATATCCTCAATTTCGGTTACACCCTTAGCTGCAAGACCTGCAATAACGAGCGCTGCGCCAGCTCTCAGGTCGGGAGCTGTAACAGGAGCGCCCATAAGCTCGCCAACACCTTCAATTACAGCGACCTTGCCGTCCACAGAAATATCTGCGCCCATTCTTCTCAGCTCATCAACATAGCGAAAACGGTTGTCGAAGATACCCTCGGTTACAATACTTGTACCCTCAGCAAGACAAAGGAGAGTAGAAACCTGAGGCTGCATATCGGTAGGGAAGCCTGGGTGCGGCATAGTTTTAACGCTTGTTTTTACCAGTGGACCGTCCACGGAAATTCTGATGCTGTCATCGAATTCCTCAACAGTAACGCCAATTTTTTCAAGCTTTGCAGTAATGCTTTCGAGATGCTTAGGAATAACATTTTTGATAAGCACATTACCCCTTGTTGCAGCAGCGGCAACCATAAATGTACCTGCTTCAATCTGGTCGGGGATAATTGCATAGGTTGTGCCCTTGAGCTTTTTCACACCGCGGATTTTGATAACGTCAGTACCTGCACCCATAATGTCAGCACCCATAGAGTTGAGGAAGTTTGCAAGGTCAACAATATGAGGTTCCTTAGCAGCGTTTTCGATAATAGTAAGACCTGTTGCCTTTACAGCGGCAAGCATAGCATTTATAGTTGCACCAACAGTAACCATATCAAAATAAATCTGAGTACCGTAAAGAGCGTCAGCGTGAATATCAACCATACCGTGGTCGAGTGTGCACTCAGCACCGAGAGTTGAGAAAGCCTTGAGGTGCTGGTCGATAGGTCTGTCACCAAGATAGCAACCGCCCGGCATAGAAACTCTCGCTCTGCCGAATTTACCGAGAAGTGTACCGAGGAAGTAATATGAAGCACGCATATGCTTGGCCATTTCATATGGCACGATAGGGTCGGTAATTCCTGTTGCGTCAATTCTTACTGTATTTTTATCAATGAACTCAACGGTTGCGCCCATCTCGTAAAGAATACGAAGACTGATTGACACATCGCTGATATTAGGAACATTTTCAAGTATGCAAGGTTCGTCCGAAAGTATTACGGCAGGAATAATTGCAACCACAGCGTTTTTAGCACCGCTGATTTCGACCTCGCCCTGAAGTCGTCTGCCGCCTTTTATAATAAACTTTTCCAAAGATATTCTCTCCCAAAGCAGTGCACAAAATCTGCACTGTTCAAAATAAGCGGATTAGCCGCTGAAATAAAGAAAATCGGCTGTAAAAGAGTAAAACGGATATCAGGTGTAAATTTACAGCATTAATATTATACCATAATCAAACACAAATTAAAAGCTTTTTGAAAAGTTTTTTATAACATTTTTTCAGAAAAAAATTCTCAACTTTAGGGCACATTCCACAAAAACGACAGTAAAATTGGTTTATTTTATCTTATGGACAAAATATTAGTAACCGAT
>JAZSHA010000175.1:0-4807 GCA_045533025.1 Oscillospiraceae bacterium | reverse complement strand
TTATCGGGAAGCTCTGTCTGCCAGCCGTCTTCGATCTGCTGCTTGAAGATACCGTACTCGTAGCAGATAGAGTAACCCATTGCAGGGTAACCGTCTGTAGCGAGACCGTCAAGATAACAAGCAGCAAGACGTCCGAGACCACCGTTGCCGAGACCAGCGTCTGGTTCATATTCATAAATTCTGTCGATATTTACACCGTGCTTCTTGAGAACTTCCTCAGCAAGCTCATTAATCTGAAGGTTGAAAAGGCTTGTCTTGAGGGAACGTCCCATAAGGAATTCCATAGAAAGGTAATAAACTTCCTTCTTACCTGCGGACTGGGTCTTTGCGCGTGCCTTACGGCGTCTTTCACGGAGTATGTCAACAACTACTGCGGAAAGAGCCTTGTAATACTGATTATCGGAAGCCTCGTTGGGAGCAACGTTAAACTCCACCTGAAGCTCGTTGATAAGCTTTTCTTCAAAAGCTTCCTTGCTGATAACAGGCATCATAATCTTCATCTTCTCCAATCTTATGTTTTGATTTCATCATACATATAGAAATAATTATACCTTATTTTGCGTTTCAAAACAACTGTAATATTAGACAAATTTAATCGTTTTCGAACAAAACAGCTATAGGTTTGTTACAAAAATAACGATATGTTTTTATGCAAAAAGCTGATTAATTAAGCGAAAACAGCGTCCAGAATGTCGGTTTCAACGCTCTTTTCGGGTTTAAAGTCCTCGGAGGACACATAATCAAGCAGGCTTGCCATAAGCTGTCTGCAAGGAAGAGAATTTGTTTCGCTGTCTATGTTTGCAGTGCACACAAGAAGGCTTCCGCCACCTGTCTTGGCCTCAAACACTGTACCGAGATTGTGATTTCTCTCGCAGTTGTCGATTGTGCGCACGATAGGCTCAATACCTGTGCCGTCGAGAATTGCTGTTCTTGAAGCAGAAACGATATCGTACCACTGTGATGTGGAATATATTTCGGACGGGAACTTTGCAAGTGCGGGGTGCTTGTTATCAACCAGCAGACCAAGCGTACCTACAGGAGTAGCCTTGTTCATTGAAACGGAAATGGAATTGAACATAGGATAGTTCCAGAAATCGGTGCAGTATGTTCCCTCAATGGACTTGCTTTCGTCCAGCTTTTCAGGAACAAAAAGAACTCGTTTACCCTCGCCAAGCTCAGCCTTTGCAGCTGCCCAATCCTTTGTCACAACCACATTTTCAGGTATACAAGCTGTTGTTTCGGGGTATACCCAAAGTATATATTTGTTGCAAATATCCTTACAGTTAAGCGTAAGAACAACCTTTTCAGCCATTGAAAGAGCAGGCATTTCAATGGTAACCTTACCCAAATCGAATGTGCCGCCCTTGAAGCTGCCCTCAGCAGTAAGAGTCTGCTCCGAAACAACCTCACCGTTCACGGAAAGACGTACTGAAACAGTCGGGTTCACATCAGCCTTTGCGGCGTAATTGTAAAGCTGAACAGGCATTTCAAGCTTCTCACCTGCCGCAAACACGAACTTAGGCAGCAAACCGAGAATAACACGCTCTGAACAGAAGCCTCTCCACTCAACCGCTGTAATCACACCCTTGCTTTCCATAAAGGAGTTCAGCACGCCTACCAGCGCTGTACCCTGACCTGTAAAGTCCTGAATATCGAGAAGCTGGAATCCCGAAAGCTCCTTAGAACGGAGCGCGGTTTCAATTTCGTTCTTGTAGCATTCAGCAGCAAAGCGTCCGCTTGCACGGAAGAACTTGTCCGCATATTTCAGCAAACCAGCCTCAGCAAGACGTTCACGGAAGATTTCCAGATTGTACGGCTTCAGCACACCCGTATACTTTTCAATTTCGTTGTAATCGGGGTACATAAAATACTGACCGACCTCGTGGGAAACAACAGGAATTTCCGACACGAACTCTCCCCCTACATTGTCCAAAGAAACCGTCTTTACACCAGTACCGTACTGGATTTCGATAGTTCCGCCTGCGCTTTGTTCAGCACTTACGGAAGACGGGCAGATATGAGCATCGTAGCTGTAATTTGAATTTGGTGCATCGGTCTGAATATGACCGAGAGGTGCGTCGCACATTGCGTAAGAGCCACGGAAAAGGCGCTCCTTGGAAAAACGCACGCCAACGAAGAAATCATCATTTTCCACGATACAGGGCCAGAACTGGAAGTTGTTTGAGCCTTGTGTATAGAGGTGACGGCTGTCATGTTTTTTGTAGCCGCCGAGAATTTCATTCATACGCTCCTTGCTGCCCCAAAGCTCGTTGCCAAGGGACATTGCAAAGAAGGAAGGGTGATTGCCGAACTCATCAAGGATACGGAAGCCCTCATCGATAAGGTACTGCTGACCCTCGGTGATTTCCTCGTCAACCGTGCCCCAGAAAGGAAGCTCAGGCTCCATATAGATACCCAGCTGGTCAGCGGCACAGAATGCGGCATCAGGTGGACAGCAGGTGTGGAAGCGGTAGTGGTTTATACCGTGCTCCTTGGCGGTTTTCATAACAGCAAGCCAGCTTTCGGTGTCAGTTGGTGCAGCGCCTGTCATAGGGAAAATCATACCATCGTGCTTGCCGCGCAAAAACACCTTTTCGCCGTTCACAAGGAACTCTGTGCCTCGTGTGGAGAAGTCACGGATACCGAATGAAATATGCTGGATATCACCATCACTGGCGATATTCATAATATATGTAACAGGATTATGCTCGCTCCAAAGGGTTGCCCTTTCCATTTCGTATGTAAATTCGGGGCAATCTTTTGTCACGGTTACAGTCTTTTTCGGAAAGCCACTTACGTCAGCGTTCAGCTCAAGGCTTTCAACTCCAACAAGCTCACCCTTTACTGTAACTGTTTTTGTTTCAGCATCGGTATAAAGCTTGACATTTCCAAAGCGTGCAGGGTTTACGCACTCAATGTACAGCTCGCCTATAATACCAAGCCAGTTTGTCTGAGTGTCCTGAGAGGTCATATGACCGCCCGACACAGGGCAGGAGACGTTGTCAATCATAATTGTGATGCGGATTTCCTCGCCCTTTATAAAATCGGTTATATCATATCGGTGAGCAGTACAAAGGCTGTTCTGTGTGCCCACAAACTCGCCGTCAATCCAAAGACTGCTTGTACGGGTGCGCTCCATAACAAGGAATACCTTGCAGCCCTGCTTTTTCGGTGTGAATTTAACTGTGCGTTCATAAAGCGCATACCCCTCAAATCGGTGAGGGTCAGTAAGGTAACCTGCGCTTCTTTCGTCAGTTACGGGAGATTTTTTCATCTGCTGAATTGTAGACGGCAAGGTTATCGTGTCCTCAAACACGGCATTGATATCTGGTTTTTCCTTGCTTAAAAGGAAATTCCATTTTTCATATGTAAGGTGAATTTTCTCTATCATATACTGCCTCTCCAATCAATTTTCAAATACGGTTAACAGCAATTATATCATACAAATATTAACATTTCAACAAAATACTTGGACATAACTTTGCAAAACAGTAAATGATATTCGGAGTTGCTTCTGCAAAAGAAAAACCGCCTTCGTTTCCGAAAGCGGTTTTGCATATAGCTTTAAATTACTTAGCAAGTCTTGCTTCAAGAGCGTCAAGCTGAGCTTCAAGAGCAGCAGGGATACGGCCGCCCTTAGCAGCGATATCTTCGCTGTAGTATCTTCTCATTTCAGCGATTTCAGCTGTCCAGAGGTCCTTATCAACAGCAAGGAGCTTATCCATAACTTCTGGAGTAACTTCATCTTCAAGACCGGAAATGTTGATGTCGCCCTTCTTAGGGAGGTAACCGATAGCTGTTTCTTCAGCGTCGATTTCGTCATCACATCTCTTGATAATCCAGTCGAGAACTCTCATGTTGTCGCCGAAACCAGGCCACATGAAGTTGCCTTCCTCATCCTGCTTGAACCAGTTAACGTTGAAAATCTTAGGAGCCTTGTCGCCAAGCTTTTCGCCCATTTCAAGCCAGTGTGCCCAGTAGTCGCCTACGTTGTAACCGATGAATGGCTTCATAGCCATTGGGTCGTGACGGAGTACGCCAACTGCACCTGTTGCAGCAGCTGTTGTTTCAGAGGAAACAGCAGAGCCCATGTATGTGCCGTGTGTCCAGTCGAAGGACTGGTATACGAGAGGAGTTGTGGAAGCACGTCTGCCGCCGAAGATGATAGCGGAAACAGGAACACCCTGTGGATTGTTGAATTCGGAAGAAATGCAAGGGCAGTTTTCAGCAGGAGCTGTAAATCTGGAGTTAGGGTTAGCAAGCTTCTTGTTCTTGCCGTCAGCACCCTTTTCAGCTGTAAATTCAACGCCGTTAACCTTGAGACCTGTCCACTCTGTAGCGTTTACAGGAGGGTTCTTGTCGAGACCTTCCCACCAAACTGTGTTATCATCATTGTTGATAGCAACGTTTGTGAAGATTGTGTTCTTCATTGTGGAAGCGAGAGCGTTGTAGTTGGACTTAGCGTTTGTACCAGGAGCAACACCAAAGAAGCCGTTTTCAGGGTTGATAGCGTAAAGTCTTCCGTCAGGACCCTGCTTCATCCAAGCGATATCATCACCGACTGTGAATACTTCGTAGCCGTCCTTACGGTATCCCTCAGGCGGAATAAGCATAGCAAGGTTTGTCTTGCCGCAAGCAGATGGGAAAGCAGCTGTGATGTACTTGATTTCACCGTTTGGCTTCTTAACGCCGAGGATGAGCATGTGTTCAGCCATCCAGCCTTCGTTCTTACCCTGATAGGAAGCAAATCTGAGAGCGAAGCACATCTTACCGAGAAGGACGTAGCCCCCATAAGCGGAGTTGATGG
>JAZSHA010000018.1:0-5984 GCA_045533025.1 Oscillospiraceae bacterium | reverse complement strand
CTATCATACATCAAACGGCAGTAATTTTAATGTCACAGTTGCTGAACTCGGCGTTGAAATTGATGATACAACACTTGTGCAGATTGCTGAAGTTATACAGGAGCAGTATAACTCTATAGAAAGCTGTACGTGCGGCGATTATGAGTTGGTTAACGTAAACGGACATCGTGCTTTGAAATTTGTAATCATAAATGATGCTGTAAGCAGTAAACCTGCGATGCTTAATTCTTATCTTTTCTACCCAGGAACAAAGCAGGTCTGTGTAACATATACTGCGGCGGCTTCTGATTTTGATGAAACAGTTATTGACTTTGAAGAAGTTCTCAATTCAATTTCTTTTGAATAATTAAAGGAGAGAAATAAATGAAAATTTTAGTAGTTGGCGGCGGCGGACGTGAGCACGCTATTATTATGAAGCTTGCCGAAAGCAATCGCACAGAAAAGCTTTATTGCACACCAGGCAACGGCGGTATTTCCCGTTATGCCGAGTGCTTTGATGTTGCGGCAACAGATATCGACGGAGTGGTAGCACTTGCTAAAAAGCTTGCGGTTGATATGGTTGTTGTAGCACCTGATGACCCACTTGTCCTTGGTATGGTTGACGCACTTAATGCTGAGGGTTTTATGACCTTCGGCCCTGACAAGGCTGCCGCAATTATCGAGGGCAGCAAGGTTTTCTCAAAGGACTTGATGAAAAAGTACAACATTCCTACTGCAAAGTATGAAATCTTCTCCGACAGTGATTCTGCAATCGCTTACCTCAAATCCGAGAACAGCTATCCTGCTGTAATCAAAGCTGACGGTCTTGCTCTGGGTAAGGGCGTAATTATTGCACAGAATGAGGAAGAAGCTATCGAAGCTGTAAAGTCAATGATTGACGGCAAGCAGTTCGGTGAAAGCAGTTCTACTGTTGTAATCGAGGAATTCCTTACAGGACCTGAGGTTTCCGTTCTCTCTTTCACAGACGGAAACGTGGTTGTACCTATGATTTCTTCTATGGACCACAAGCGCGCACTTGATGGCGACAAGGGTCTCAACACAGGCGGTATGGGTACGATTGCACCTAACCCATTCTACACAGAAGAAGTTGCAAAGGAATGTATGGAAAATATTTTCCTTCCTACAATCAACGCTATGAAGGCAGAGGGCAGAACCTTCAAGGGTTGTCTCTACTTCGGTCTTATGGTTACACCTAAGGGCGTTAAGGTTATCGAGTACAACTGCCGTTTCGGTGACCCTGAAACACAGGTTGTTCTCCCGCTTCTTGATGCTGACCTTGTTGATATCTTTGAAGCAATCTACAACGGCAAGCTTTCTGACGTGGATATCAAGTGGAAGAACGAGTTCTGTTCCTGCGTTGTAATGGCAAGCGGCGGTTACCCACAGAGCTATCCTAAGGGCATCGAAATGAACGGCATGGACGATAAGGGACAGGTTGACGGAGTGTTTGTTTACCACGCAGGCACAAAGTTTGCTGACGGAAAATTCCTCACAAACGGCGGACGTGTCCTCGGTGTAACAGCAACAGGTGAAAGCCTGCAGGCTGCACTTGATAAGTCCTACGACGCTGTAAAGAAAATCACATTTGACGGTGCACATTACAGAACCGATATCGGTCAGCGTGCACTTTCCGCAAATAAGTAAAAAAGAACTCCGAGAAGATTACTTCTCGGAGTTTTGTGTTGTTAATACAATTAGTCAAGCTTAGGCATACGAGCAAGGCTTTCCTTGATTTCATCATCAGTAGGAATGTAGTCACCCATAACGCCGTCATTGAACTTCTGATAAGCGTACATATCGAAGTAGCCTGTACCTGTAAGACCAAAGAGAATTGTCTTTTCTTCACCTGTTTCCTTACACTTCATAGCTTCATCAATAGCAACCTTGATAGCGTGGCTGCTTTCAGGAGCAGGGAGAATACCCTCAACTCTTGCAAACTGAGTTGCAGCAGCAAATACAGAAGTCTGCTCAACAGAAGTAGCTTCCATAAGACCATCATCGTAAAGCTGAGAAAGAACACTGCTCATACCGTGGTAGCGGAGACCGCCTGCGTGGCTTGAAGAAGGCATAAATGTGCTGCCGAGAGTGTACATCTTGGAAAGCGGACAAACAGCACCTGTATCGCAGTAGTCGTAAGCGTAAACACCTCTTGTAAGAGAAGGACAGGAGGAAGGCTCAACTGCGATAAAACGGTAGTCCGCTTCACCACGGAGTTTTTCACCCATAAACGGAGAAATAAGACCGCCGAGGTTGGAGCCGCCGCCTGCGCAGCCGATAATGATGTCAGGCTTGATATCGTATTTCTTGCAGGCTGCCTGTGCTTCAAGACCGATTACAGTCTGGTGCAGGAGAACCTGATTGAGAACAGAGCCGAGAACGTAACGGTAGCCTTCCTTTGCCTGTGCAGCCTCAACTGCTTCGGAAATTGCACAGCCGAGAGAACCGTTTGTGCCTGGGAACTGCTCGTTAATCTTTCTTCCCACTTCTGTAGTCATAGAAGGAGAAGGAGTAACGTTTGCGCCGTAAGTTCTCATTACTTCACGTCGGAAAGGCTTCTGCTCGTAGGAAACCTTAACCATATATACGTTACAGTCAAGGTCAAGATATGCGCACGCCATAGAAAGCGCTGTACCCCACTGACCTGCACCTGTTTCTGTAGTAACACCCTTGAGTCCCTGCTTCTTAGCATAGTAAGCCTGAGCAATTGCACTGTTAAGCTTGTGGCTTCCCGAGGTGTTGTTTCCTTCAAATTTGTAGTAAATCTTAGCAGGTGTGTCCAGAGCCTTTTCAAGGCAGTAAGCTCTTACCAGCGGAGCAGGACGGTACATCTTGTAGAAATCAAGAATTTCCTGAGGAATGTCGATGTAAGGAGTTGTGTCATCAAGCTCCTGCTTGGCAAGTTCCTCGCAGAAAACCTGACTCAGTTCTTCAAGAGTGCTTGGCTGGAGAGTCTTTGGATTGAGCAGGGGAGCAGGCTTGTTTTTCATATCAGCTCTTACATTGTACCACTGCTTAGGCAGTTCGCTTTCTTCAAGATAAATCTTGTATGGGATTTCTTTGTTCATTTTAGGGTATCCTTTCTGTTGTGATTATTTGGAATGGGGTTTTCTGTAATTAAATCCCTCGTCACGCTTGTATTTTTCCTTTGCCGCAAACATTCTTTCATCAGCAATTGAGACAGCCTGTTCAATAGAGTCAAGCTTATCCGCATTGTCAAAGCACCAGCCTATGCTTATGCTTATTGAGTACGGCTTATCAGCAGTTTCATTGACCTTTTTAAGGTAGCTCTTTATCGAATCGGAAATTTCAGTAAGCTCGTTTTCCGAAAGCAGAGTTCTGCCTGCAATAACATATTCGTCGCCGCCAATTCTGAAGCACATCATATCCGCACCGCAAACGTGGGTAAATGCGTCAGCAACACTTTTCAGCGCAAAGTCACCCTCAACGTGCCCGAATGTATCGTTGATGTATTTCAGATTGTTCATATCACCGAGAAGCAGAGCAAATTTCTGGTGATGTTCCTTAGCTTCACTAAAAATCTGATTTGCGTAAAGATTGAAGCCGTTTCTGTTATATATGCCAGTAAGAAGGTCAGTAACAGCATTTTCCTCCATTTTTGTATACATATACTGCAAGTTGCGCTGTCTGCGTAAGCTTTCCAGCGAAGCACAGACGTAACGTGTCCACTTACGATATGTAGTGGTGTAGGAAACCGGCTTGTCGCCGAAAGAAATAACTGAGTAACCGAAGCATCTGTCATTGAAATGAATAGGTGTAAAGAAAAATGCTGTAGGCTTCGGACGGCGTTCATAAATTGCGGGCAGCATTTCATTTACATCAAAATATAGATTAGGTTCAACGTAAGCGTAATCAGGTTTTTTATGTACAAGCAGGTTCATTTTCTTGGTGTAGCCTTTTTTCAGGTAATCCTGAGAAAGCTCATTTGCTCCGAGATTATCCCAGTTTTCACACATACAAAGATAGTAATTATCAAATTCACCAATTTGATAACCGTACCAGCAAAGCGTGTGCATATAGGCTACATAATCCTTATGGGAAATAAGCGCCTCCAGCATAAAGTTATAGGTGGAGTCAAAGCTGCTGTACTGGTCATCGTCGCGCCAGGATTTGTTTGCGGTACGAAGCTTTTCAGCTACATTTACAGAACAGCCGCAGCTTTTGGCAACAACAATATCGGTATCGCATTTCAATTCCTTGTATTCAGTACCTGTAATCTTGCTGTGAATAAGGTTTACAGCACGTGTTCCCGTGTTGCTTAGCGGAAGATTTGCTGAGGTAATACTCGGAACATAGTTAACGCCAGCTTCCATAGAGTCATAACCTGTTACCGCAACATCTTCGGGCACACGAATTCCTCTTGCCTTGAAAGCTTCACACACGCTTATAGCCATAGTATCTGAACCGCAGGCAACAGCCTGAGGAAGCGGTCTGCCGCTTTCCATAAGAGCCTTTACAACATTTTCACCTTCATCATACCAGAAATCTCCATAAAAGACACGGCTCTGGTCAATAGGCAGGTTATGTTCAATCATAGCTTCATAGTAACCCGTCAGACGATTTGTAGCATGTGGGTGTCCCTTTTTGCCTGTCATAAACGCAATATCTGTCATTTTGTGTTTTTCGATAAGATGGGAAACAATCTGCTTGACACTCTGAATGTCATCTGTGTGAACATTGTCAAAGCAGTCCATTTCAATATCAGCGGAAACAACAGGCTTATGAAATTTCTTTTTGATTTCGGCAGTAATTGTTTCGTGGAAATTGTCTGTAGTCAACGTATCGGGAAGGATAATTATACCATCAAGAACAGAATAATTGATAAGCGAGTAAATGTTCAGCTCGCCTTCGTGCCATTCATCGGATAATTTATGAGTGGAGAACGTTGAAAAAACCGCAACATCATAATTAAGCTCAAAGGCACGTTTAAGAGCGCCTTCAAGAAATTTGGACTGATTAGGCGAGTCGGATTGGGCAATAATAACGCCTAACAGCTTACGAAATTTTCTCACAGCGGTTTCCTCCCTTCTGAATAAACATAGAAGAATATTATATGTATTATAATTGTACCATATTTCTTAACATTTGTCACGCATAAAATTCAAAATACTACACAGACTTTTTGGTGCGTTTTTATGCAGATTGTTTAATTGCAATCTGCAATATTATTAAACAGTCACAATTATTTTACTTTAACAGCCTATTTTACCAAACAGAAAAAGTGTATAATTTTACCTTGTGTTAGGAGGTTTTTCAATGAAATTTACATATAAGCATACACTTTTAGCTTGTTATACAGGTTACATAACGCAAGCAATCGTAAATAATCTTCCGCCGCTTCTGTTTTTGACATTTCATAAGCAGTTCGGTATATCCCTTGAAAAAATTGCTGTGCTTATTTCAGCCAACTTCATAATGCAGATTATAGTTGACATTGCTTCATCGAAAATAGTATCAGAAATAGGTATCAGAAAGTCAATGATTGTTGCACATCTTTGCTCTGCAATCGGATTTTCCTGTATAGGAGTCTTCCCGTTTGTGCTTCCCGACCCATTTGCAGGATTAATTCTTGCAGCAGCCTTCAATTCAGTGGGCGGCGGTCTGACAGAGGTGCTTATCAGCCCTATAGTGGAGTCCCTTCCGGGGGATGAAAAAGCCTCTGCAATGAGCCTGCTGCACTCATTCTATTGCTGGGGACAGGTTGCTGTCGTGCTTCTCTCAACAGCCTTTTTTGCGGTCTGCGGAATAGAAAACTGGCGTCTGCTTACAGCATTGTGGGCAATAGTTCCGTTTTTAAATATGTTTCTTTTTGCCAAAGTACCTCTTTGTCCCTTTGTGGAGGAGGGCGAGGAGGAAATACCTCTTGGCAGACTTTTTAGCAGCAGGGTTTTTCTTCTTCTGTGCCTGCTTATGATTTCCGCAGGTGCTTCCGAGCTTGCAGCTTCACAGTGGGCGTCGCTTTTTGC
>JAZSHA010000219.1:0-2529 GCA_045533025.1 Oscillospiraceae bacterium | reverse complement strand
AGCGCACCCGAACGAACCAGTGCTTCAGCGATTTCAAGAGCCTGCTCACCGCTGTCAGGCTGTGAAACAAGCATATTGTCGATATCAACGCCCAGAGCCTTTGCATAAACAGGGTCGAGAGCGTGCTCAACGTCAACGAAGGCAACCTCGCCGCCCAGCTTCTGCGCCTCTGCAACAATCTGGAGCGCAACCGTGGTCTTACCTGAACTTTCAGGGCCGTAAATCTCCACAATACGTCCTCTCGGAACGCCGCCTATACCCAGCGCCATATCCAGCGTCACTGAGCCTGTAGGGATAGCGTCAACGGTCATTTCAGGGGATTCGCCCAGCTTCATTACCGCGCCCTTTCCGTACTGTCTTTCGATATGCTGAACGGCAGCTTCAAGCGCTCTTTTCTTTTCCTCAGAGCTGCTGAGCTTTACAACGGCTTCCTTGCCGCCTGCTGCTTTTTTCTTTGCATCTGCCATAATTTACCTCCAAAAACATAAAAATCGAACATTTTTTCTTATTTTAGCATTTTTAACGAAATTCGTCAATAGTCTTTTCCGATTTTTTTCGTACAAAAGATAATTTACGGTTCTTAAACGGCGGCAAAGCGCATACAATAGTCAGAAAGGAGTGCTGAATTATGAATGAAGTCAACAAGAAGACACAGGTACACAATATCATCCTTGAGGGACGCAGGAAGCTGTCCGTTTCGGGTGTTACGGACGTGGACAGGTTTGATGAGAACGCGGTACTGCTGTACACGTCGATGGGCGAGCTGACCGTATGCGGGACGGACCTTCATGTCAACGATGTTTCCGTGGAAAGCGGCGAGATGCACATAGAGGGCGAAATCAGGAGCATTGTCTACGGCGACCCTGACCGTCATTCTCCCCTTTCCTTTCTGGGTAAGATTTTCCGATGAGGTGAGACTTTGCAGTTAGATACCTTTTTTTCCGTTTCGCAGCATACATATCTGTTTCTTACGTCTGTGCTGCTGGGCGCAGGAATGGGCGTTGTGTATGACCTTTTCCGTGCGCTGAGAATAATATTCCCCCCTGCCGCAAGGGACGGGGCGGTGCTGGTGCAGGACATTCTGTTCGTGCTCATATGCGGCTTCGGACTGTTCTGCTTTGCAACCCTTGAGGGGCGGGGTCAGCTCAGATTCTTTATGGTTTTCGGCTCAGGTATCGGCTTCGTGCTGTATATCCTGACAATCGGAAATTTCATCACGGGCGTGCTGAGAAGGGCTTTCAGCGCGGTTTACGGCAGTTTACGAAAAGTATATTCTTCAATAATTGAACCCTTTGTAAATTTATCAAGAAATATTTGTCAAAAAGCCAACGCTGTTTTTGTGGGAAGTTCTGAAAATGTTGAAAACAATGGGATAAGTGGAAAAAAGCACTTGAAAAATGCGGACGGTTTGGTGTATAATGAGAAAGCTAAATTGGGTTCGTCTATGCTGATGAAGGGAAAGGAAGGTGACCGCGTTGAAAAAGAACAAAAATACTGAACAGAACAACAATAACGGCGGTCTTATCCTGAACACCAGAAAACGCAGGAACCCTGTTATGAAATTCTTTATTACTGTAACCGCTATGGTTTTTGTGGTTGCGTGCATCGCTGATATTATCGGCACTCAGGCTGAAATCGCCGAGAAGAAGCTGGAGCTTGACGCGCTTATCGATGAGGCGGAGGCTCTTGAGGACGCAAACGACGAGTATCTTAGTATGCTTTCGGTGGATGACGAACGTGCATTTATGGAGCGCTACGCTGTTGAAGTGCTCGGCTATGCATACCCCAACGAAACACGCTTCTACGATACTACAGGAAATTAATATGGTTTTGTCCCTTCGGGGTCAGATAAATTATCAAACGAGAGGAATAAAAAGTTTTTTATGCAGTTGGATGTAGGAAAAATTTACGAGGGTAAGGTTACCGGCATTACAAAGTTCGGCGCATTCGTTGAGCTTGAACCGGGAACAACAGGAATGGTACATATCAGTGAGGTTGCGAACACATTCGTAAACGAAATCAAGGACCACCTCACAGAGGGGCAGACGGTAAAGGTTAAGGTGCTGACAGTGGGCGACGACGGAAAGATTTCCCTGTCCATAAAGAAGGCTGTTGACAACCCGCCTCCTCGCAAGGATTTCAAGAGAAACAATAACGGTAACGGCGGCAACGGCGGCGGCAGACGCTTTGACAGAGAAAGCGCAAAGCCACAGCAGGAAAAGGCTCCGATGACTCCCGAGGCTGCTTTTGAGGATATGCTCAGCAAGTTCAAGCAGAGCTCCGACGAGCGTATGGGCGATTTGAAGAAGGTGCTTGACAACAAGCGCAGAAGTCCGTCAAGAAGAAAGTAATATATATGCAGACAAGGGACTATTCATAGTCCCTTGTTTTTATGACAACGCAGTAATATCCTCAATGGAAAGCGTAGGCTGTACGGCCTTGTTCACGGCGTAGGCAATAAGCCGTGCCGAGCGCTCAATGAGCTTGTCAACGTCACGGGGTGTAACCATCATATTGGGCAGGTGCTTG
>JAZSHA010000117.1:0-3097 GCA_045533025.1 Oscillospiraceae bacterium | reverse complement strand
CATAATATCAAGCGGACGGATATTCTTTCTGTAAAGCTCCATAACAGCCATGCCTGCGTGCTTTGCAAGACGGATTCTGTCGGAGTAAACAGCAGGAATTGTACCGTTGCCCTTAAGACCCATACCGAGAACTTCTGTAAGGCAGTTCATGGAGTTAGCTGTGTACATACCAGAGCAGGAGCCGCAGGTAGGACAAGCCTTGTTTTCGTACTCGTCAAATTCTTCCTCGTTGATTCTTCCTGATGTGTAAGCACCAACTGCTTCAAACATACTGGAAAGAGATGTCTTGCTGCCCTTTACGTGACCTGCAAGCATTGGTCCGCCCGAAACGAAAACGGTAGGAACATTTACTCTTGCAGCCGCCATAAGCAGACCCGGTACGTTCTTGTCACAGTTAGGTACCATAACAAGTGCGTCAAAGTGGTGGGCAAGTGCCATACATTCAGTGGAGTCAGCAATAAGGTCTCGTGTTACGAGGGAATACTTCATACCCTCGTGACCCATTGCAATACCGTCACAGACAGCGATTGCAGGGAAAACAACAGGTGTACCGCCAGCCATAGCAACGCCCATCTTTACAGCGTCAACAATCTTGTCAATGTTCATATGTCCGGGAACAATTTCGTTATAGGAAGAAACAATACCAACCAGTGGCTTCTTCATTTCCTCCTTTGTCATACCAAGTGCGTTAAAAAGTGAACGCTGAGGTGCCATTTCAGCACCGTCGCAGAAAAAGTTTCCGCAGTTTTCGTTGCAGTCCTTACAAGACATTTTTATCAATCCTTTCATTCATCGCCGAAATATTTCTTATACCTCATAATATAATCATAAGCTAGCGCCGTAAATTTCTCATCATCAAACAAGCCGTAGAATTCCTTGTCCAGTTCATCATAATTGCCGTTTTCGCTGAGTGCAAAGAAATCCTCAATTGAACGTCCAGAGGTTTTGCCACTGTCAAAATTGATTTTCAACGCACGCTCGATAATCTCGTCAGCCCTTTCATAGCCAAGTGCACGGAAGCCCTCAGCACCTGCTCCGATAAAGTCACGGGAGGTGTTGAAAAAAGCCTGCGAGAAGCCGCCGTTCATAATTTCCTTTGTGACGTAATCGGCACAATAAATGTTAAGACAAGGCGTAGGAAGTCCGTTTATGACAGCTGCCATATCGGACCAGTCCTCCTTGAATTTGCCCTCAATCCAGCAGGTTACCGCGAGGACGATTTCCTCCTTCGGCACGCTGTCCAGCTCCGAGCGTTTCAGCGATTTGTATTTGTTCTGCTTTTCGATAAAGCTGTCAATGTCGGTGTTGCCCGACAGAAAATCAAATGTACTCATTATGAGTTACCAAGGAATGCCGCGCCGATAATGCCTGCGTCGTTGCCAAGCTCAGCAACTGTAATCTTTGTGTTCTTCTCAATCATTCTTGTGTAAACTTCCTTGGAAACAAGCTCCTTGAGAGGAACCATAAGAGGGTCACCCTCGTTGCAGACACCGCCGCCAATGCAGAGAATGTCAGGCTGGAAAATATTGATTACGCTTGTGATACCGCTTGCAAGGTACTTGATGTACTTGTCAACAACAGCCTTGCCAGCCGCATCGCCTGCACGCATAGCGTTGAAAGCGTGACGTGCGGAAACCTTGCCGTCTTCCTTTGCATATTCGTTGAGAACGCTTGCAGGGTCAGCCTCCATAGCCTGCTTTGTCATGTTGATAAGACCTGTTGCAGAGGAGAAAGTTTCAAAACAGCCCTTTCTGCCGCAGGTACACTGTGGGCCGTCAACCTCGATAACCATATGACCTATTTCTGTACCTGCAAGGTTACGTCCTGTGAAGATTTTGCCGTCAATGATTACTCCTGCACCAACGCCTGTGCCAAGTGTGATACAAACAGCATCAGTTGCACCCTTTGCTGCACCTGCAACAAACTCACCGTAAGCAGCTGCATTAGCGTCATTAGCAACGTAAACAGGCTTGTTGATGTGTTCCTGAATGTATTCACGGATAGGAACATTGCTGAAGCCGAGGTTATTGGAGTAAGGAATTGTGCCGTTGATGTTGTCAGCAATACCTGGAGTACCGATACCAATCCATTCAACGTCGTCAATGGAGATACCTGCATTCTTTGCAGCTTCAATGCTTACAGCAGCCATATCGTCAGCAATTTCCTTTGCAGGACGAGGACACTTTGTCTTTGTGGAAGCCTTCGCAATAATCTCGTAGTTTTCGTTAACCACGCCGGCCTTGATGTTTGTTCCGCCCAGGTCAATACCAATGTAATACTTCATAATCTTCTTCTCCTTTTGATTTAATCGTTTTTAACAATATTCCGCAGCCATACTCCCTTTATAACGAGAATAAGACCTATTGTAACCTTGATAATATCCACGAACTGACAACAGAAGTAAATATTCAGTATGCCGAAATCCGTGAAGTTGACAAGCAACAGCGCTGTAGGTATCGTGATACCCCAAACATAAGCGCTGTCAAATAAAAATGTGACAAGGGTTCTGCCGCCTGCACGCAAAGTGAAGTATGTTGCATGCATAAATGCCGCCAATGGCATAAACAGACCCGAAATCATAATCAGGCTTCCCGCCATACTCTTGACACTGTCTGTCGTGTTGTAGAAGTTCGGGAACACGCCTGAAAATGCCGCCATAAGTCCGCCCGTAAGCGCACCTGCAATCACTGTGAACACAATAAGCTTCGTGTCGGTTTCCCTTGCCTTTTTCATATCGCCCGTGCCGAGAATCTGTCCCACGATAATTCCTACCGAGTTGCCTAGCGCAATGAAAATTACCGAGAACAGGTTGAAAATCGTTGAGGAAATATTCGTTGCCGCAACAACGTCAAGACCTCTTTCAGAGTAGCACTTGTTCAGCGTAGCCATACCTGCCGACCATAGAAATTCGTTTGCAAACAGCGGCAGACCGCTGATGAGGATTTTCTTCACCAGTTCACGAGGAATACGCATATTTCTGAATGCGCCGATGATAAACTCGTTCTCCTGCTTGTGGGCGTGAGTCCACACCACAACAATTATACACTCAACAAAACGTGATATAACCGTTGCAATCGCCGCACCCTTTACACCCATT
>JAZSHA010000037.1:0-3589 GCA_045533025.1 Oscillospiraceae bacterium | reverse complement strand
AGTATTTAACTGAGGCAGGAGTTTGGAGTGAGGAGTTATAGGTGTTCATAATAACTCTTCTGAACAGTTTTATTTGTTATTTACACTCCACACCCCACTCTTCACACTCTTAAATTTGAAAGGTTGTTTTTCTATGGGTATCAAGGTTGTTAAGTTCGGCGGCAGCTCTCTTGCTGACGCTAATCAGTTCAGAAAGGTTGCGGACATTGTTCTCGCTGACCCTGACAGACGTTTTGTTGTTGCTTCCGCTCCGGGTAAGCGCTTCAGCGAAGATATAAAGGTTACCGATATGCTTTACGATTGCTATGCAAAGGCTGCTGAAGGCGGCGACTTCGCTGCTGAATTTGCTGCAATCGAGGAACGCTACAACGGCATCATTTCCGAACTCGGTCTTGATATTTCTCTCGAAAAGGAATTCACAAAAATCAAGAACGCTTTCGAACACCGTGCAGGCCGTGACTACGCTGCTTCAAGAGGTGAATACCTCAACAGCATCGTTCTTGCTGCTTTCCTCAAGTTCGATTTCATCGACCCTGCTGGTTACATCAAGTTCGCTGAAAACGGCGTGTTTGACCTTGAAAAGACACTTTCCCTTCTCCGTCCGAGACTTGCAAAGTCTGAGTATGCTGTAATCCCAGGCTTCTACGGTTCAATGCCTAACGATACAATCCGTACATTCTCCAGAGGCGGCTCCGATGTAACAGGCTCTATTGTTGCAAGCGCTGCAAATGCTGAGATTTACGAGAACTGGACTGACGTTTCGGGCTTCCTTATCTGCGACCCGAGAATTGTTGAAAATCCTGAGCCAATCAAGACTATTACTTACCGTGAGCTCCGTGAGCTTGCTTATATGGGTGCAGGTGTTCTTCACGAGGACGCTATTTTCCCTGTTCGTAAGGCTGGTATTCCAATCAACATCAAGAACACAAACCGCCCTATGGACAGAGGCACAATGATTGTTGCTGAGTCTGACGAAACAAGCGAGTACGTTATCACAGGTATCGCAGGCAAGAAGGGCTTCTCTGTAATCAATATCGAAAAGGATATGATGAACAGCGAGCAGGGCTTCGGCAGAAACGTTCTCCGTGCACTTGAAAAGAACGGTATGAACTTTGAGCATATGCCTTCCGGTATCGACACAATGAGCGTTATTGTCAACACTGACGCACTCAAGCCTGTTCAGCAGAAGGTTCTTGATGAAATTACCTTCCGTGTTCACCCTGACCATATGGACGTTGAAGACGACCTTGCGCTTATCGCAGTTGTTGGTCGCTCAATGAGAAAGGCAAGAGGTACAGCGGGCAGAATTTTCTCCGCACTTGCTCACGCTAAAATCAACGTTAAGATGATTGACCAGGGCTCCTCCGAGCTTAACATCATTATCGGTGTTACAAATGAGGACTTTGAGCCTGCAATCAGAGCTATTTACGATATATTCGTTGCAACTGCACAGAAGTAAAAATCAAACCGTGAGGAAGGCTGTGGCTTTCCCCACGGTTTTTTGATAAAAATATGAGGCAGACTCTTTTCGGGAGTCTGTCTCTGTTGCTTTATTTTATGCGTTAAGCTTAGCGTGCTATCAAGTTTATCTTGCAATCAAGTTTATCTTGATTTTGTTTCGTTTTCTTCGAAAATCTTGTTCAGCACGTCTTCCATAGCCATTACGCCAAGGTCGCCTTCCTTGTGGGAACGGAGAGAAAGTGTTTCAGCTTCAACTTCCTTATCACCAACGATGAAGAAGTAAGGAATCTTTTCAAGCTGAGCCTGACGAATCTTGTAGCCTACGCCTTCCTTACGGGAGTCGATTGTAGCACGGATGCCGCGTCTTTCCAGCTTTTCAAGAACCTTTGCGCTGTATTCAGCGGCACGGTCTGTAACAGGGAGAATTCTTACCTGTTCAGGGGACATCCACAGTGGGAGTGCGCCTGCATACTTTTCAATAAGGTAAGCAAGAGTTCTTTCATAACAGCCGAGAGAAGTTCTGTGAATGATGTAAGGTCTTCTCTTGGAGCCGTCTGTATCAACATATTCCATACCGAACTTTTCAGCCAGAAGCATATCAATCTGAATTGTTACGATTGTATCTTCCTTGCCGAATACATTCTTGTACTGAATATCAAGCTTTGGACCATAGAATGCAGCCTCGTCAATACCGATTGTGTATTCTACGCCGAGGTTGTCAAGGATTTTGCCCATAATGGACTGAGCTTCTTCCCACTGCTCCTTTGTACCCTCGTACTTGTTCTTAGGATTTTCCGGGTCCCATTGGGAGAAACGGAAAGTACAGTCCTCAAGCATACCAACTGTATCAAGGCAGTACTTGGCAAGTTCGAGACAACCCTTGAATTCTTCCTCAAGCTGTTCAGGACGGAGAACGAGGTGACCCTCGGAGATTGTGAACTGACGTACACGGATAAGACCGTGCATTTCGCCGCTGTCCTCGTTACGGAAGAGTGTGGAAGTTTCACCGAGACGCATTGGAAGGTCACGGTAGGAACGTGCTCTGTTCAGGAACACCTGATACTGGAAAGGACAAGTCATAGGACGGAGTGCGAAACATTCCTTTTCCTCATCGTATGGGTCGCCGAGAATGAACATACCGTCAAGGTAGTGGTCCCAGTGTCCCGAAATCTTGTAAAGGTCACGCTTAGCCATAAGCGGAGTCTTTGTCAGCAGGTAGCCTCTCTTCTGCTCCTCGTCTTCAACCCATCTCTGGAGAAGCTGGATTGTTCTTGCACCCTTTGGAAGAAGGATAGGGAGACCCTGACCGATGCAATCAACAGTTGTGAAGTATTCAAGTTCTCTGCCAATCTTGTTGTGGTCACGCTTTCTTGCTTCTTCAACAGCAGCAAGGTGTGCTTCCAGTTCGCTTGCCTTAGGGAAAGCTGTACCGTAGATACGGGAAAGCTGCTTGCCCTTTGCGTCGCCTCTCCAGTAAGCACCTGTACAAGCAGTAAGCTTGAACGCCTTTACTACAGCAACATTCATAAGGTGCGGACCTGCACAGAGGTCAGTAAATTCGCCCTGCTTGTAGAAGCTGATAGCTTCGCCCTTGTCAGCGTGCTCCTTGCAGAGCTCAACCTTGTAAGGCTCGCCCATCTTTTCCAGCATAGCGATTGCCTCATCAACAGGAAGGCTGAACTGTTCAAGGTCAAGACCTTCCTTGACAATCTTCTTCATTTCAGCTTCG
Source organism: Oscillospiraceae bacterium (assembly GCA_045533025.1). GTDB lineage: Bacteria > Bacillota > Clostridia > Oscillospirales > Ruminococcaceae > RGIG8773. The sequence goes on along the minus strand of JAZSHA010000037.1, from coordinate 399 downwards.
ATAGCTGTAAGGTTGTCAGCTGTGAAAGCCTTTTCTGTATCAAAATCGTAGTAAAAGCCGTTATCGATAGCAGGACCGATAGCAAGCTTTGTGTCAGGGTAAAGACGCTTAACAGCCTGTGCAAGAATATGGGAAGCTGTGTGCCAGAAAGTCTTCTTGCCTTCCTCGCTGTCGAAAGTCATAACCTCGAAAGTGCAGACCTTGTCAATTGTTGTACGCAGGTCGCATACATTTCCGTCAATTTTTACGCAGCAAGCGGACTTGTAAAGTCCCATGCCGATTCCCTTGACAACCTCAGCCGCAGACATCGCATTTTCGATTTCGCGGATTGAGCCGTCCTTCAGTGTGAGCTTAATCATAGTTTTTCCTCCATTTATTATATAGTATCATTATTGGTTT
>JAZSHA010000247.1:0-30074 GCA_045533025.1 Oscillospiraceae bacterium | reverse complement strand
AAGACCGTTGAAAGGAGTGATAAAGCTGTCGCAAACTGTTTAATGGGTACTTATGAGCATACTATGCACGCCAAGGGAAGAATGGCTTTCCCCACAAAGCTCCGTGAACGTCTCGGGCTCAGCTTTATCGTTACTATTGGTCTTGACGGCTGTTTATATGTATATTCCAACGAGGATTGGGAAGTATTTACTGAGAAGCTTCAGACTCTTACGGGTGCAAAGGCTAAGGCTGCAAAACTGCTTATTGTCAATGCTTGCACTGTTGAGCCTGACAAGCAGGGACGTATTCTTATTCCCCAAAATCTTCGTGACCACGCAGGACTTGACCACGATATAACTGTTCTGGGTGTTATAAACCGTGCTGAAATCTGGGATACTGCAAAATTCAAGGCTTTCAGCAGCGAAATTACAAACGAAATGCTTTCGGAAGCTCTGGAAGATTTGGCTTTCTGATTTTAGTCTGAAAATAAATTTTCAGACACGAGTTTTGTTTTTCGGACTAAAGTCCGAAATTTTACAAGTAAAACCACAAAACATCGTAAAGGAGTGCATTTTTCCTATCGGAAAAATGATTATTTATAATGGAAAATATCAGCTTTTCCCACATTTCCGTGCTTCTTGCGGAATGTATCGAGGGACTTGACATAAAGCCCGATGGAATTTATATTGACGGAACCTGCGGCGGTGCGGGTCATTCCTGTGAAATCGCCAAGCGTCTCAAAAGCGGCGGCAGGCTTATCGGAATTGACCGTGACCCTGATGCTATAAAGGCAGCTACGGCTCGTCTTGCTCCATACAACGCAAAGGTTCTTCACGGCAACTACTCGGAAATTGAGTCGCTGGCTCATTCTGAGGGTGTTGAAAAGGTTGATGGAGTTCTCCTCGATTTGGGCGTTTCATCTCATCAGCTTGACACGCTGGAACGCGGTTTTTCCTACCACGGTGACGCTCCGCTGGATATGAGAATGTCTCAAGAGGGCGCTACTGCGGCGGATTTAGTAAATACTCTTCCCCACGAGGAACTTAGCAGAATTATGTTTGAATACGGTGAGGAAAAATTCAGCAGAAGAATTGCTGACGAAATTATCAAGCGCCGTGAAATAAAACCAATCGAAACCACAAGCGAGCTTGCGGATATTATTACAACGGCTGTACCTGCAAAGTTCAGACGTGAGAAAAATCCCTGCAAGAAAACATTTCAGGCATTCAGAATTGCGGTAAACTGCGAGTTTGAGCATCTCAACAAGGGACTTGACGACGCGTTTGAGCTGCTGAAACCGGGTGGCAGACTTTGCGTAATAACCTTCCACTCGCTGGAGGACAGGATTGTGAAGCAGAGATTTGCTTCGTTCTGCAAGGGCTGTATTTGTCCGCCCGATTTTCCTCAGTGCGTATGCGGTAAGACACCGAGAGGAAAGCTTGTTAACAGAAAACCTATAGAGGCTTCTCCCGAAGAGCTTGAAGCAAATATCAGAAGCAGAAGTGCAAAGCTTCGTATTATAGAAAAGATATAAAACAAAGGAAAGAAAAAGAAAGGAACAGGAACGGAAAATGAGCAAAAATAATCTTGCTTACGACCTCACCAAATATGAGGACGTTGCACCCGAAAAAGCTCCCAAAATCCGTATAAGAAGACAGCCTGCGGAAAATGCAGGTTCGGCTCCTAAGCTTATTGTGATGACCGTTTCTGCGGGTCTGCTGCTGGGAGCGCTTATTTACGGAAAGGTGGAAAATACCGCTATTCATTCGGAAATTGCCGCTCAGTCTCAGTATGTTGAAATGCTTGCCAGTGAAAATGTCCGTATGCAGTCTGAGCTTGAAGAAAAGACTGCGCTGAAATCCATCGAAAGCTACGCCGAGGAAATTCTCGGTATGCAGAAGCTGGATAAGTCGCAGATTGAATATGTCAGCATTTCAAACGGAAACATTGTTGATATACCCGAAACAAATGAAAATGTTTTTGTAAAAATCAAGAACGCTTTTGAGGATTTTGTGGAATATATCAGGGGTTGATGAAATAGTATAAATAAGGGTTGCATATCAGGAGATAATCTCCCGTTGCAGCCCGAATTTTGCTTAAAAAGATATTTAACCGATTTCTGCCGAAAGGAGAGAACACCTTGTCATATCAGCCAACCGCAAAGATGAGAAGAAAGCTTACCGTTGTTATTATTGTTTTTCTTGCATTTACAGCATGGATACTTGTAAATCTGTTCAAGACTTCAATTACAGACAACCTGAAATATCAGTCCCTTGCAAATGAAAATCAGTTCGGCAGCACAGTTGTCAAGGCTCATCGAGGCAGTATTTATGACACCAACGGAAAAATTCTTGCTCAGTCTGCTACGGTATACTCCATTTGTGTAAGCCCTAACCGTATTTATCAGCAGCAGCAAAAGGAGGCAAAGGCTGAAACGCCTGTTGAGGGCGTTCCGGAGTCCGAGCGTATGCTTGACGCTGCAGCAACAATTCTCTCTGAGGAGCTTACTTCGGCAGGCATCAAGGTTACATATGCTGAGGCTGTAAAAAAGCTTACAGATAACGCTGAAAACAGCAAATGGGCACTGATTGCCGACGAGGTGGAAAAGCCTGTCACTGACAGAATTATCGCCCGTGCAGCAGAAGAAAATCTTGGCGACCTTATTTATCAGGAGCTTGATACAAAGCGCTATTACCCTCAGGGTAACCTTGCAGCGGCGGTTATCGGCTTTACAAACTTTGACGGTGACGGCGTTTATGGCGTTGAGTCATACTACAACGAATATCTGAAGGGCGTTGACGGAAAAATTATTACTGCTACCGACGCAAACGGCAACGAAATGCCCTACAAAAACGATAAAATTTATGACGCTCAGGACGGTAACTCACTTTACCTTACACTTGATATGTCTTTGCAGCATATTGCTGAAAAATATCTTGAACAGCAGGTTGAGGCTCACAACGTTAACAACCGTGCCTGTGCAATTATGATGAACGTAAACACGGGCGCAATCCTTGCTATGGCAAGTACACCTGGATTTAATCTGAATGATAAGAACTCTATTTACAGCGACAAGGATTTGGCAACTCTTTCGGGAATTGCCGACGAGGAGGAGTACAACCAGACTTATGCTGCTCTCCGTGAACAGCAGTGGAAAAATAAGGCTATTACCGAGCTTTATTACCCAGGCTCCGTATTCAAGGTTATTACAGGCTCTGCTGCTCTTGAAGAACGCGCAATTTCTCTTAACTCTTCATTCAACTGCGGTCAGATGATGGTTGTTGCTGACAGAGAAATTCACTGTTGGTCTACATATTCTCACGGCACACAGGATTTTACTACAGCTATGACAAACTCCTGCAATCCTGCCTTTATTCAGATTGGTCAGGCTCTCGGAAAGGACAAATTCTTTGATTACTTCAAGGCTTACGGCTTTACCGAACCAACAGGCATCGACCTGCCGGGTGAAGCTTCAAGTATCTATGTAAACACCAGCGAAAAGGGTCCCGTAGAGCTCGCTTCAAGCTCCTTCGGTCAGACTAACAAGATTACACCCATTCAGATGATTACTGCCTATGCAGCGGTTGTAAACGGAGGTTATCTTGTTACGCCGTATGTTGTGGAAAAAATTGTAGATACTAACGGTAACGTTATTAAAACAACTGAGCCTTCCATCAAGCGTCAGGTTATCTCTGAGGAAACCTCTGCAATTATGCGTCAGGTGCTTGAGGACGTTGTAAACACAAAAGGCGGCTCAAATGCATACATCAAGGGTTACTCCATAGGTGGCAAGTCAGGTACTTCAGAAAAGCTGGACAAAATGAATGAGACAGGTCAGAGCGACCTTTACGTTTCTTCATACTGTGCATTTGCACCTGCTGATGACCCAGAGGTTATTATGCTTGTTATGGTTGATGAGCCAACAGCAAGAGACCAAAACGGCTCACTTATGTATTACGGAAGCGTTGTTGCTGTACCTGCGGTTGTAAACGTGCTGAAGGAAGCGCTCCCTATACTTGGTTACTATCCCGAATATACCGAAGAAGAGCTTGAGGCGCTTGGTGTTACACTTCCTTCCGTACAGGGCGAATCTGTAAGCATTGCAAAGGATACCCTTGAAGCACTCTCACTTCAGGTTACTGTAATCGGAAATGGTGAAAAGGTTGTTGCACAGGTTCCTGAAGAAAAGGTATCCGTACCGAGAAACGGTAAGGTTGTACTTTATACCGAGGAAAACTATGAAACGGAATTTACAGAGGTTCCGAATGTTATCGGATATGGTGTTTCCGACGTTAATGCTATTCTTACCAATGCTGACCTTAACTTTATGGTTGGTGACGGTGCGGCAAACCATTCAGGTGCTATTGCCTACAGTCAGAATTATGCTGAGGGCAACATTGTTCCGAAGGGTACGATTATTGAGGTTACATTCATTATCAAGGACGAAGGATAAAAAATCAAACCGCAAAGCGGTTTGATTACGGGTTTTGCTTCGCAAAACGCCGTGGTTTACAAGGTTGCCAAAATGCCTTGAAGATATAATTTTAATCACAGAGGAGTTGAAATTATGCGGCTTGACGAGCTTATTGAAGAAGCAAAAAAGGTTATGCCTGTCCAGACAAAGCTCAGCGATAAACGTGCTGTTGTTACAGGTATCACTGATAACACTGACGAGGTGCAGGAAGGTTATATTTTCGTTTGCGTAAGAGGAACACGCTTTGACGGGCACGATTTTGCCGAAGAAATGCTTGACAAGGGTGCACTTTGCGTTGTTACAGAAGAAGACTTAGGCATTGACAACCAGATTATCGTCAGCAATTCACGTGTTTTCTATGGGCACCTCTGTGCAATATGGTTCAATCACCCTGAGCGCCGTATGAAGCTTATAGGCGTTACGGGCACAAACGGCAAGACTACCCTTGCAACAATGATAAAGGAAATCCTTGCTTCAAAGGGACACCGTGTTGGCTTTATCGGTACAACAGGTGCACTTATCAACGGAAAGCCTGTGGAAACCGACGGCTCAACACCTACAACTCCCCGTGTTTACGAGCTTTACAAGCTTTTTTATGAGATGGCAAAAAGCGGCTGTGACTGCGTTGTAATGGAGGTTTCCTCCTTTGCGCTGGAGCAGAACAGAATTGGTCCTGCTATGTTCCGTATAGGTATTTTCACTAACCTTACACAGGACCATCTCGACTACCACGGCAATATGGAAAGCTACTTTGAAGCAAAGAAAAAGCTGTTCACCGACCATTGCGAAACTGCAATCATCAATATTGATGACCAGTATGGTATGAGACTGTACAACGAAATGAAGGAAAGGGGAATGGAATGCATTTCCTGTTCAATCAGCGGTCAGAAGGCTGACATTACGGGAAGCAAAATTCATTTTACTGACGGTGTGACAAAATTCTGGATTACCACTGCAAATAAAAATCACCCCTTCCATCTGAATATGATTGGCAGCTACAACGTTCTGAATGCAGTTCAGGCTATCGCTGCCTGCATAAAGCTTAATCTGAATATTAACGCTATCTCCAATGCCCTGTCTGTTTTCAGCGGCGTAAAGGGACGCTGTGAGTTCATACCCACAGGTAAGGATTTCCTTGTTATCTGTGACTATGCCCATTCCCCAGATGCTTTGGAAAATATGCTACCGAATATCAAGGAAAACTGCAAAGGACGTCTTATATGCCTTTTCGGCTGCGGTGGTGACCGTGACAGAACAAAGCGTCCTCTTATGGCAAAGGCTGCGGAAAAGTTTGCGGATTTGCTGGTTATTACCTCTGACAACCCTCGCAACGAAGACCCTGAGGCTATCATTGACGACATTATTGCAGGGCTTGACTTTACAAAGCCTTATATCAGAATTACCGACCGAAAGGCAGCTATAAGACGTGCAGTAACAATTGCCGAAAAGGGCGATATTATCGTGCTTGCAGGAAAGGGGCACGAGGACTATCAGATTTTGAAGGATAATGTCCACATTCACTTCGACGAGCGTGAAATTGTAAGAGAAGTTATGCACAGCTACACAAGAAAGCGCTTTGACCCGACTATGCCTGAAATGGTTACTATAAATGAGCTTATGGACGTTACAGGCGGTAAGCCTCATGCTATCAGAAGCTATGACCGCAGTGTTTCCATGTCCTCACTTTTCTCGGACACACGAAATGTTGTTCAGGGAGGAGTCTTCGTTGCTATCAAGGGCGAGCGCTTTGACGGACACGAATTTGCAAAGCAGGCTGTTGAACAGGGCGCTGTATGTGCTATAACAGAACGTACAATTCCCGATGTGCCGAGCATTGTTGTAAAGAGCACACGAAAGGCACTTCTTGACCTTTCAAGATACTTCCGAAACAAGTTCAAGCCTGTTGTTGTGGGCATTACGGGAAGCGTAGGAAAAACAACCACAAAGGAAATGATTTCCCTTGCACTCTCCTGTCAGCACGCTGTACACAAAACTGTCGGCAACCACAACAACGAAATCGGTCTGCCATTTACCGTATTCAAGCTTAATCATACTTGCACGGCGGCTGTGTTTGAAATGGGAATGAACCATTTCGGTGAAATTGAACGCCTTTCAAGAGCTTCACACCCTAATATCTGCGTAATTACAAATATCGGCTTTTCTCATATTGAAAATCTCGGCTCTCAGGAGGGTATCCTTGAAGCAAAGCTTGAAATCCTCAAGGGGGCTGACAAAAACGCTCCCCTTGTAGTAAACTGCGATGACCCGCTGCTTGCCCCCCTTAAAGAGGAGTATAACGGCTACCGTGAAATTATCACCTACGGTATTGACTCTGAGGACGCTGATTATCGTGCGGCTGATATTGTTACAAAGCCTGACCGCACATATTTCAATGTTATGCATGGCGGAGAAATAATCTGCGACGTTACACTTTTCTGTCTCGGCAAGCACAATATCTACAACGCTCTTGCGGCGATTGCTGTTGCTGTAAAGGCTGGCTGTGACCCTGTTGCGGCGGCTGAAATGCTCAGCGGTTATCAGCCTGACTCTCTCCGTCAGCACGTTTTAAAGCGCGGTGAGCAGACAATTATTGTGGACTGTTACAATGCTTCCCCTGCTTCAATGGAGGCGGCAATTGATGTGCTGTGCGAAATGAAGCCTAAGGAAAGCGGCAGACGAATTGCTGTGCTTGGAGATATGCTTGAGCTTGGTGAAAAGGCTCCCGAGCTTCACGCTCAGGTTGGTGAATATGCGGCTAAAAAGGGTATCGACGTATTGGTATGCTACGGTAAGAATGCAAAGCATATGGCTGACCGTGCCGAAGAGCTTGGCTTGCACCCTGCATATTCCGAAGACCCAAATATTATACTCAACTTTATGAAATACAAGTTCAGACCCAATGATATTGTTCTTTTCAAGGCAAGCAGGGGTATGCACCTTGAAGAGCTTATCGAAAAATTTTACAAGGATTGCTAAGGAAATATTAACTGCGTTCCTTAATCGGAGGATTGTTTATGCCATTCTGGATTAATTTGATTGTTGCACTGACCGCTTTCGTGATTTCTGCGGTAACGGGAAAATTTCTCATTCCTATGCTTAAAAAGCTCCATTTCGGTCAGACTATTTATGAGGAAGGTCCTGCGTGGCATAAGTCCAAGCAGGGCACTCCGATGATGGGCGGATTTATGTTCATTATCGGTACAACAATTGCAATCGCTGTGGGGTATGCTATTTACCGTTTCCGAAGTGCCGATGCAACTGCTCTCCCCGACAACACTGGACTTTACAGGCTTCTCGCAGGCTTTGCCTATGCGCTTCTCAACGCAGGCATCGGTTTTATCGATGACTACACAAAGGCGGTAAAAAAGCAAAATCTCGGTCTTAAAGCAAAACAGAAAATGGTTATGCAGTTCACTATCAGCGCTGCATTTCTTGCTGCACTGTACTTACTGGGTGACACCTCCACAAAAATCACTTTCCCATTCTTCGGCGATATTGATTTCGGTATTTTCTACTATGTTATAATGCTTCTTTACCTCGTTTTCCTTACCAATGCTGTAAACCTTACAGACGGTATTGACGGTCTTTGCGGCTCGGTAACTGTTATTGTGGGTCTTTCCTTTGTAATGCTCTGCGCGGCAATGGGTATATGGGAATACTCCATCTTCGGTATGGCTTTGGCTGGCGGCTGTCTTGGTTTCCTTGTGTGGAATTTACACCCCGCAAAGGTGTTTATGGGTGACACAGGCTCTATGTTCCTTGGCGGTGCAGTTTGTGCACTTGGCTTTGTAACCCATCAGCACCTGCTCCTTGCACTTGTTGCAATCGTGTATATCCTTGAGGCACTTTCTGTTGTTATTCAAGTGCTTTACTTCAAGGCTACAAAGGGCAAACGCCTTTTCAAGATGTCTCCTATCCACCACCACTTTGAACTTAGCGGTTTTTCCGAATACAAAATCGTTATTACATTTTCAAGCGTTGCTCTTTTAGCAGGAATTGCTGCTAATCTTATCTATAATCTTTAATCAACAGCTTTACAAATAATTTCAAGAGAGGAGAATTATGATGGCAAGTGCAGCAAATGCTGTACCGAACGGCAAGAAAAACAGTCGTAAGAAAAAGCTCAAAGCCGACGGCACCTCAAAGGGCTATACCGAAAAAATTGCAGTCGGACCCATTGATTATCCGTTTCTGCTTATTGTTATGATTCTTCTCGTAATGGGAATTATTATGATGTTTTCCGCAGGCTACGCATGGGCGATTGCCGAGGGCGGAACAGGCACCGACTATGTTCAGAACCAGCTTATTATGGCGATTGTGGGACTGGTTGGAATGTTCTTTGCTTCCTTTTTCGATTATCACTGGCTGAGAAAGCCGATTATTGCTTACGGCTTCTTTGCGTTTTGCGTAGTTCTTCTTCTGCTTTGTCTGGGCGGACCTTTTGCCGACCCGCATAACTTTTCCTACCGCTGGATAAAATTCGGTAAGCTCCCTTCATTCCAGCCTTCAGAGCTGATGAAGCTGGCAATTGTACTGCTTTTCGCTTACATCATTTCGGTAAACTACTCAAAGATGAAATATTTCAAATTCGGCATCGTTCCGTTTATGGGCGTTCTTGGTATTGTTGCGGCGCTTATGCTTAAACAGCCTCACCTTTCGGGTACAATTATCATCTGCGCAATCGGACTTATTATGATGTTCGTGGGCGGCTCAAAATTTACTCACCTGCTGGGAGTTGCAATAGTAGGCGTTGCAGGCCTTGCAATTGTTGTATTTATCCTTGTTGAAACACAGGGCTTTTCATACTTTGAAAAGCGTTTTGTTTCGTGGCTTGACCCGTTCAATAAAGACGCTGCTGATGATACATGGCAGACACGAAACAGTCTTATCGCTATCGGCTCGGGAGGAATTTTCGGACTTGGTCTGGGCAACTCCCGACAGAAATTCCTGTATCTCCCCGAAGCAAAGAACGACTTCGTTTTCGCAGTTGTCTGCGAGGAGTTGGGCTTCGTTGGCGCACTTATGGTTATCATTCTGTTCCTGCTTCTGATTTTCAGAGGTATGCATATCGCTTCTAAGGCTCCCGACAAATACGGAATGATGATTGCAATTGGTCTGACCGTCCAAATCGGACTTCAGGCGCTTTTGAACATCGCCGTTGTTACAAATACAATTCCGAATACTGGCGTATCTCTGCCGTTCTTCAGTTACGGCGGTACAGCCCTTATCATGCAGCTGGTACAAATGGGAATTGTTCTCAACATCTCACGCCAATCTATTATTGAAACGTAAATTTCTATTCGAAAGGAATGTTTATATATGCTTAAAGTTCTGATGGCAGGCGGCGGCACGGGCGGACATATCAATCCTGCTCTTGCTATCGCTTCAATCATAAAACAGCATCACCCCGACGCTGAATTTCTTTTTGCAGGTACTCCGAACGGTATGGAGGCTACCCTTATTCCGAAGGCTGGGTACAACTTTGCACCTATCAAGGTAAGCGGATTTCAGAGAAAAATCAATCCCGAAAATATCATTCGCAATGTCAAGGCAGCAAGCTATCTTGCAATGTCGGGAAGCCGTGCAAAAAAAATCATCTCCGATTTCAAGCCTGATGTTGTTATCGGCACAGGCGGTTATGTAAGCTACCCGATTCTTGCTAAAGCAGTTCAGATGGGTATCCCTACAGCTATTCACGAACAGAACGCTTTCCCTGGAATTACGAACAGACTTCTTGCAAAGAAGGTAAGTGAGGTTATGCTTACCGTTGAAGAAGCGGCTCAGCATCTTGACACCTGCGCTAAATATACTATCACAGGTCTCCCCGTAAGAGCAGGCTTTTCCGCTGGCACACTAAGTAGAAGCGAAGCAAAGAAAAAGCTTGGTCTTGACGATAAGCTCTGTATTTTCAGCTTCGGAGGAAGTCTTGGTGCAGGTGCAATCAACAAGGGCGCAGAAGCGCTTATCAAGTGGGAAAAAGCTGAAAATATCCCTGTAAACCACATTCACGGCTACGGCAAAATGGGCAAGGATACTCTGCCGAAAAATCTTGCCGAAGCGGGAATTGATTACGAAAATGACGACAGCCTTATAGTAAGCGAATACATTCACAATATGGACGTTTGCCTTGCTGCTGCCGACCTTATTATTTGCAGAAGCGGCGCTTCAACTATTTCCGAGCTTCAGGCTGTGGGACGTGCTTCAATTCTAATTCCGTCCCCTAATGTAACCGCAAATCATCAGTTCCATAATGCTATGGTTCTGGGACGTGCAGGTGCAGCGGTTGTAATGGAGGAGAAAGACCTCACAGATGAAAAGCTGATTGAAAAGGTAAAGGAATTTATCGATAACCCAGAAAAGCTGGACTCTCTCGCAAAGCGTGCCGCTGAAACCTATGTAAGCGACACACCCGACAGAATTTACACTGTAATAAAGCGTCTTATTGACAAAGAATAATCACTTTCTGCACCAAAATCTCCCTTCCGCATAAGATAATAAAAAACGGCAAGGGAGCTGCTTATATGCAGAAGCTTATAATAAACGGAGGAAAAAAGCTCTGCGGTGAAATCCGCACTCAGGGCGCAAAAAATGCGGCTTTGCCGATTATGGCAGCGGCAGTTTTATGCGGAGAAAAGGTTGTGCTTCACAACTGCCCGAAAATTTCGGACGTTTACTCCGCAATGAGAATACTTACATATCTTGGCTGCAAGGCTTCTTTCGATGGGAAAACAGCTGTAATAAATTCCGAAAATATTTCCTGCTCGGCTATTTCCGAGGAGCTTATGCGTGAGATGCGTTCGTCGATTTTCTTTTTAGGAGCTGTTCTCGGAAGGACTAAGCGGTGCAGACTTTCTCTGCCCGGAGGCTGTGACCTTGGACCGAGACCCGTTGACATTCATCTTTCCGCACTTCGTAAAATGGGTGTGCGGATTAAGGAAGAATACGGCGGACTGGATTGCTGCGTTGAAAAGGCTCTTACGGGCGCTAAGATTGCACTGTCCTTCCCATCGGTAGGTGCAACGGAAAATATTATTCTTGCAGCTGTTCTCGCTGAGGGCACAACCGTTATCAGCAACGCTGCCCGTGAGCCTGAAATTGCCGACCTTGCGGATTTCCTCAACAGGTGCGGTGCAAAAATTCACGGCGCAGGCGGAAGCCGAATTACCATAAACGGCGTAAAAACACTTCACGGCTGTGAATATGAGATAATGCCTGACAGAATTGCCTGTGCAACCTATCTTGCCTGCACTGCTTCGGCAGGCGGCGAGATTATCGTTACAGATTGCAGGCCCTCTGATATGGAAAGTATACTTCCTGTTTTTGAGCAGATGGGCTGTATTGTACACGCTCTTGAAAACAGAATTTTTTTCAGTGCCAAATACCCTCTTCACGCCGTCGCACCCATAAGGACTATGGTTTACCCCGGATTTCCTACCGACGCACAGGCTTTTGTAATGGCGGCTTTGTGCAGGGCAAAGGGCACTTCGGTTTTCGTGGAAAACATTTTCGAAAACCGATACAAGCACGTTGTAGGGTTGACACGAATGGGAGCTGATATTCTTGTGGAGGGTAAGGTTGCCGTAATTGAGGGCACTCCAAGGCTTTACGGCGTAAAAACCGAAGCTCCCGATTTAAGGGGCGGCGCAGGACTCGTAACAGCAGCGCTTGCGGCAGAAGGAACAAGCGAGATATCCGCTGTACACCACATTGACAGAGGATATGAAGAAATAGAAAAGGTGCTGACATCGGTTGGTGCTGACATAAAAAGGATTTGAAAAGGAGGAAAGGAAAATGCAGAATAACCGCAGAAGAAGGGGCAATATGACCCTTCATTACAGCCTTATCGCTTTTATTGCACTGGTTATTTTTGTAATTCTTTCCCTGACGGTTTTCTTCAACATTGAAACCGCCGACATAATCGGTTCGTCAATTTATTCCGCTGACGAAATTATCGCTGCAAGCGGAATAAAGGGCGGAGATAATATGATACGTAAAAATATGGGCAAGGCGGAGAAAAATATAACCTCTCAGCTTATCTATATCGAAGAAGCTGAAATTACAAGAAAGCTTCCTTCGTCCATAGAAATTCTTATTACCCCATGTATCGAAACAGCCAGCCTTCAAACAGAGGACGGCTACCTTATTGTCAGTGAGTCGGGCAAAATTCTATGTGCTTCCGAAGAGCCTATGGAGGATACACTTGTGTTTATCGGAGCTGAGCCTGCTGAGGATATGCATATGGGAATGAAGTTTGCTTCGGCTGACGAGGACAAAACCGAGGTAATCTACGAGCTTATGCAGAGGTCAGGAAGTGGTTTTGCTTCAAAAATTACAAGCTTTGACGTTACAGACCGACTCAATATCAGCTGTCTGTATGAAAACAGAATTACAATCGAAATCAAGTCCGTTGCTGACCTTGACTATAAGTTCAGACTTGCAGAGGAAATCCTCACAACAAAGATTTCCTCCGATGCAGAGGGTGTGCTGAAAATGCTGGAAAACGGCGCTCAGTTCCTCAGCAATGACGACCTTGAACAGATTGAACAAACATTTGAGATGAATATGGAAACCTCAAACACCACTGAGGAGACGTTGCCGCCTGAAACTGAGGCTGAAAAATCCGAAACCGAGGCTTCTCAGTCCACACGCCTAAACTTTGAATAATTAAAAAGAAATTTTTTCTAATTCCAATGTTTTTTTTGTAAACCCCTTGAAAATTAAATAAAAGTATGTTAAAATAATTGTTGTATATGTGATAATTATTTTCTGTTTCAGAAATTTAAATAGGAGGACGTTTTAAATGGCTTTTGCTGTAGATAATGAAGAGATTTATTCCGATATTAATATAAAGGTTGTAGGTGTCGGCGGCGGCGGCGGTAACGCCCTCAACTGTATGGCTACCGAGGGTATTTTCGACGTTGAATTCGTTGCTGTAAATACTGATGCGGCTGCTCTGCGTTCCTCCAAGGCTTCTACTAAGGTTCAGATAGGCGAAAAGCTTACAAGAGGACGCGGTGCGGGCAACAAGCCTGAAATCGGCGAACGTTCCGCTCAGGAAAACCGTGACGAAATCGCTGCTGCTCTCAAGGGCGCAACTATGGTTTTCATCGCAGCTGGTATGGGCGGCGGTACAGGTACAGGTGCAGCTCCCGTTGTTGCTGAGGTTGCTAAGGAAATGGATATCCTTACCGTTGCTGTTGTAACAGAGCCTTTCAACTTTGAACAGAAAGCTAAGATGGTTCAGGCTGAACGCGGTATCGGCGAGCTTATGAAGCACGTTGATTCCCTCGTTGTTATCCCTAACGAACGTCTTATTTCCACAAATGAAAAGCCTCTCACTATGAAGGAGAGTTTCTCTCTTGCTGATAACATCCTCAAGACAGGTGTCAAGTCCATTGCTGAGCTTATTACTGTTGACGGCTTCATTAACCTCGACTTCGCTGACGTTGAAACAACAATGAAGAACGCTGGTTACGCTCATATGGCTATCGGTCACGGTTCAGGCAAGGATAAGGCTGCTGAAGCTGCAAATGCTGTTATCACAAGCCCACTTCTCGAAACATCTATCAGCGGTGCTACAAGACTTCTCGTTAACATCGTTATGTCCGAGGACGCTCTTTCCACTGATATCGATACAGCTACAAAGCTTATCACTGAAGCTGCTGACCCAGATGTTGAACTCATCTTCGGTGCAAGCTTCGATGAAAATATGCAGGACGAAATCAACCTTACAGTTATCGCTTCCGGCTTCAAGAATATGGAGGGCGGAACTGTTATCAAGGCTGACGAGCCAAAGGCTGAAAACGGAGATGCAGGTGCTGACGTTCCTAAGCCATCTTCCGCAATCAATGAATACTCTGAGCTGTTTGATATTTTTAACAGCAGAGGCTAAGCTACATAGTATATTAAGCCGTACCGTTTGGTACGGCTTTTTTGTTGCAGATTTCGTTATTTTTTTTCATAAAAGCCTTGACGTAAACGCTTTTGTATGGTAAAATCATAAAGTGGGTTTAACTTTTTGTTTAAAGTTAAGTTATAATTACTAAATATTTCAAAAGGGGTAGACATATGAAAATAAGAATTGCAATTGTACTTATTGCGCTGTTTATTATGGGAATTGTAATGACAGTAAGCGGTATCTCAAACCTCATCAAGCTTAGCGGTGATATTCCCGACTTCAACTACGATTCTATGCAGAATATCAAAAAGGGCGATTTTGTTCAGGGTTATGTATGTTACATTGATGGTTGTTACGCGTATACAACTACTACAAACACAAAATACGGCGTTGAAATAAATTCCTACACATCAGATGAGTATTTCGTTATGCCGTTGATTAATGATAAAGACTATGAAGATGATTTGTATATTACAGTTGTCGGCTCTAAAAAGGAAGACCGTGACCTGCTTTATGCTATCAATGATGCAACTTGGGAATTTTATGAGGGAAATACAGATGTCAGTTTCCCTGAAATGGGTATTGTTGCAAGGGTAAATGAGCTTGACTCTGAGTATGAACAGTATTTTGTCGAAGCATTGGTTGAGGCTGAATATTACACATCAGCAGCCGAAGCGAGAAATCACATCATTCCGTACACACTTACAATTTATAACCCTTCAGCTCCATATACATCTCTCGGAATAGGACTTCTCATTGTAGCGGCATTCGTTGTTGTGGGAATTATTATCTTTATCAAGTTCAAGAATGAACGCGAACAGCATGGCTTTATTCCTGCTACAGAGCCTTCTATAGGCAATTTCACAGCTGGAAATACTTCTTCAGCAAATGGCTTTGAGGAAACCTATACTCCTCCGCAGCCAGTTCCGATACCTGATATTCCACAGCCAACTGATGCTGACGAATTCTTTGCACGTGCACCTAAGGCGGCTGCTCCGATTGTCGAAGAACCAAAGGTTGAACAGCCTGCCAACGTGCCTGAGCCACAAGAACAGCAGGAACAGCCTGCACCTGTTTTGGGTGATATGGACGCTCTTGATACAACTGGCTTGCTTGACGATGCGGATTATGATTATACCTCATATGATGACAGCGACAACGATTTTATTGAATAAATTTTATGCGGAACAGCCTTTTATACTGTTCCGCATTTTCTTTGCTAAAATTTTTTCAAGAAATTTTGCAAAATCTCTTTTCAAATCTTGCAAAATGTGTTATACTTTTAACGTAACAGCGATGAATGGTGCAAGTGTTATACAGGTATCGCTTCATTTCGACAATTTTTTCAGAGAGGATTGATTTTATGAGTAAAATTCGTATCGGTATCGTTGGCTACGGAAATCTCGGCAGAGGTGCTGAGCTGGCAATAAGACAAAATCCTGATATGGAACTGGTTTGCGTATTCACAAGACGTAACCCTTCTGACCTTAAAATTCTGACGGAAAATGTTCCCGTTTATTCAATTAACGATATTGCAAGCTACAAAAATGATGTTGACGTGCTCATTCTCTGCGGAGGAAGCGCTACCGACCTGCCTGTTCAAGGTCCTGAGCTTGCAGAGATGTTCTGCACTATTGACAGCTTTGATACACACGCTAAAATCCCTGAATACTTTGCATCTGTTGATGCTGCTGCAAAGAAGGGCGGCAACGTAAGCATTATTTCCGTGGGTTGGGACCCAGGTATGTTCTCCATCAATCGTCTGTACGGCAGCTGTATCCTTCCCGAGGGAAAGGACTATACCTTCTGGGGCAAGGGTGTTTCTCAGGGACATTCTGACGCTATAAGACGTGTTGAGGGTGTTGCTGACGCTAAGCAGTACACTATTCCAGTTGATGAAGCAATTGAAGCTGTAAGAAGCGGCTCCTGCCCTGAGCTTACAACAAGACAGAAACACATCAGAGAGTGTTTTGTTGTTGCAAAGGAAGGCGCTGACAAGGCTAAGATTGAAGCTGAAATCAAGAATATGCCCAACTATTTTGCTGACTATGATACAACTGTACACTTTATCTCTCAGGAGGAGCTTATCCGTGACCATAGTGGAATTCCTCACGGCGGATTCGTAATCAGAAGCGGTAAGACTGGCATCAACGGCGAAACAACCCACATCGTTGAATACAGCCTTAAGCTTGGCTCTAATCCTGAGTTCACATCAAGTATTCTCGTTGCATATGCAAGAGCAGCTTACAAGCTCCACAAGGAAGGCGTAAGCGGTGCAAAGACAGTGTTTGACATTGCTCCTGCGTATCTTTCCCCTAAAAGCGGCGACGAGCTGAGAGCGACAATGCTTTAATATGAAACAAGTCCGTGAAAGGTTTTGCCTTACACGGACTTCTATTTTACAAAAAAGCCGCCCAATCGGACGGCTTTTGTTTATTATACGTTTTCTTCCTTGAGCTGCTTTTTGCATTCTTCAACAATTTCATTCGCTCTTTCAGGATTATTTACCTTTGTAAAAGCGCTGACAATCGGCACGATTATCAGACCCACTATCATTGCAATTGCACCTGCATTGATTGGTGAAGCCATATTAAGCGGCAGTGAAGCAGCTGCCTTTGTTGCTTCGGGGAAGAAGCCAAGGCTGAAAATAAACATATGCACCACTGTAATCCCAACGCCTGTTACAAAGCTTGTCCATACAGCTGCCTTTGTAACCTTCTTTGAGAACAGACCGTACATAAACGGTGCAAGGAATGCGCCAGCGAGTGCGCCCCATGAAATTGACATAAGGGTTGTTATGTAAGCGTTAGGGTTAAGCGCAATAATTACAGATATAAGCAGGAAAACTGCGATAAGAACACGCATGATGAGAACCTGCTTCTTATCGTCCATTTCCTTCTTATAGAAAGGCTTGATAAGGTCAATTGTAAGGGTTGAGCTTGATGTGAGCACGAGGGAGGAAAGAGTTGACATTGAAGCTGAAAGTACGAGCACTACAACGATACCGATAAGCAGTTGCGGCAGTGCTTTTTCAAGCATTGCAGGCACGATTGAGTCAAATACAAGCTTGCCGTTTGAGCCTGTTTCGATGAAAGCTCTGCCTGTTGCTTCTGCTTCAGCAGCATCAGCTGAGCCGTAAAGTCTGCCGAACCCGCCCATAAGATAAGAGCCGCCTGCAACAATAAGTGCAAAAATTGTGGAAATAATTGTACCTCTTGTGATAGCCTTGTTATCCTTGATTGCGTAGAACTTCTGCACCATCTGAGGGAGTCCCCATGTGCCGAGAGAAGTAAGGATTACTACGCCGAAAAGGTTAATCGGGTCAGGACCAAAGAGAGAATTGAGTGTATTTGCTTCAACTCCCTTATCTGTAATTTCACCAAGACCGATAAGTGACTCTGTCCAACCGCCGTTGCCGTTGATTACGCAGATTACTACCGCTGCGATACCGATAAGCATAATGATACCCTGTACAAAGTCATTTATTGCGGTTGCCATATATCCGCCTGCAATAACGTAAACCGCTGTTAAAACAGCCATACCAATGATACAAGCTGAATAAGGGATATCGAAAGCCATTGCAAACAGACGGGAAAGTCCGTTATAAACGGAAGCTGTATACGGAATAAGGAATATAAACACGATTACAGCTGAAACTGTTTTAAGTGCCTTTGAGTCATATCTCTTTTCAAAAAATTCGGGCATTGTTGCAGCGTTAAGATACTTAGACATAATTCTTGTTCTCTTACCCAGCACCATCCATGCCAGCATTGAACCGAGAATTGCGTTTCCTATACCAATCCACGCCGCTGAAACACCGTAACTCCAGCCAAACTGTCCAGCGTAGCCGATAAACACAACCGCCGAGAAATAAGAAGTACCATAGGCAAAAGCTGTAAACCAGCCGCCGAGGCTTCTTCCGCCCAGCACAAAGTCAGAAACCGATGAAGTTTTCTTTCTGCAATAGAAGCCGATACCCAGCATTACCGCCAGATATACAACCAGAATAACGTATAGCATAAAATAATCCGCCTTTCGCTTTAATACACAAAATCTTGTTAGCTTTAAAGTGCTAAAGTTAAGTATAATTATAACAGAAACCCGTCCAAAAGTCAATAGGCTTAGTAACGAATTTTGCATTTAAAGCAATTAAAAGAAATTATGCAGAGATATTTGAGGGAACTTCAGGCTTGTAATCAAAAAAAACACCACCGTACAGCAAGCCATACAGTGGTGTTTATAGAATTCGGAAAATTAATATTCAGCATAGTCTGCAAGAGGATAACAGCCAAGCTGTGTGCCTTCCTCTGCAAGCCATTCGATATCTTCTTTGCTGTAATGCCAAGGATACTCGATTGGGCTGTCAGACCAGATTGCGTATTCAACAATATAATCATATGGGTTTACATATGCGTAATAGTAGCCTTCAAATTCGTTGCCGAGGTAATCAGCAATATTAAGCTCGTAACCTGTTGAAGTTACAGAAGTGTTGTTGAATTCAAAATCCTCAAATGTTTCACCTGCTACAGCCATTTCTGTAAGAGCAGCAGAGAAAGCAGTGTAAACAGTCTTTGCGTTTGCATCAGCGGAAGCCTGCTTTGACTTGTCGATGTAATCAGTCATAGCGCCGCCTGCGTTTGTTGCACCTGCAAGTGCACCGAAATCATTGATAATGCTTTCAACAGCAGTTGTAAGCTCTTCTTCTGTAAGGCTGAACAAATTCTTTGCAGCTCTGTCATCATATTCGCCGCCCTGCTTTATGTAAGCCTTGATGTTGAGGTTTTCAACGTTGCCTTCGATTTCTTCTGTTTTCATTGCATAGGAGACCTTGTCAACTGTTGCTTCAACAGACTTGCTGTCAGACTTGAATGTACCGTTTACTGTTGCTGTTGCTTCAACTACAGGAACATTTGCAGCAATTGTGTAGTTTTCGCCGTCCTTCTTGAAGTTAAGTGTAACGATGTCCATTGTCATACCCTGCATAGCAGCGCTGATTTTAACTTCAGTTTCGTTTTCGCTCTTTCTTTCGGAAACAATGTCAGCAGTCATAGTTTCACCTGCTGCATCAATTGTCATATTGATTGTTACTGTATCAGATGTTTCAGGCTCTGCGCCGTATGTAACTACAATATCAGCCTTAACATTCTGGCTTTCCTCGCCCTCCTTGACAGACATATCTACGATACAATCCATCTTCATGAGGCAATGGCTCTTGCTGTTTACATAGTAAACAAGCTTGATATCCATCTTTTCGATAGCTTCCATAGCTGTGTCAAACTCAGCTGTCATTTCTTCCTTGCTGATTTCCTCGCCCTGAGCAGCCATTTCTTCCATAGCTATATCGACATAAGCATCAAGAAGCTTTTCCATATCAGCCTTATCAAAGTTGAATGTAAGGATATTTGCCTTAACTTCTGTTTCGTCGATAGTAATGTCAGCCTTCTTTTCAACCTGAACTTCGCTCATCATTTCATCAACGAGTGCTTCGATTTCAGCATACTCCTCAGGCAGCTCCTCTGTGTTTCCGCCTTCAACAGCAGTTGTAATTTCCTTGATTGCGTCAACAATCATATCATAGTCTTCCTGAGAAAGCTCCATTGAAGAGCCTGAACCTGGAGCAAAAACGGAGCCTGCAAGGTCATCTGCAAGTGTCTTTGCGTTGATTTCAAAGATGTTTTCGCCGGAGTTTCCGATTGCACCGAACTTTGCAATTTCATCGTTAACTGCTGCGTAAATATCAACCTTATTTTCACCGATTGCGAGAGAATAAAGCTGCGATGACTTCTTGTCAGCCTCATTCACATAAGCATCAGCATTGAACTTAACACCCTCAATGTCAAAGGAAAAGCCCATTGTACCGTCCTTGAGAGCCTTTTCAATAACAGCTGCCTCCTCAGCGAAAGCGGACTTTACCATAGCCTCAGCTGTATTTTCCGAAGCAAGGTTGATATACTCCTGAGGTTCTTCTTCCATCATCTTGTTGTAGTTTTCACAACCTGTAAAAGTGAGCGCACAAACAGCAGCAACCGCAGTACACTTAATAAATCTACCGAATTTCTTCATTTCACTTCTGCCTTTCATATTGTATTGCGTCCTTTCAAAATTGTATCAAGGACATAATACATTATACTTCAAAAAAACTTGAGTGTCAATTAAAACTAAGGTATTGTTAATGTTTTGAAATTATTTTTTCCGTATTAATAAATTTTAAACTTACCCTACTGCTCTTAATTGTACATTTTGACACAAAAACCGCCTTCGATTTTTACATCAAAGGCGGTTTGTTTAAATTAATTACGAGACGTGAAGCATCCTGCTATGTGTTATTTTCTTGTAACCTTCTTAATGCGGTATCTCTTTCTGCTCTCTACAACAGAAAGCTTTTTGTTGTTCAGCATAACATCAGGAAGTGCTGTAAGAAGGAGCATACCCGAATTGAAGTTACCTGCAAACAGACCGTCAGCAACGCCTCCGCCTGCGGAAACATCATTGAGGTGGTCCTTATAGATTACAAAAGCATACGGTGAGAAGCTTGAACATACAAACTGAACACACCATACATTATCGATATCGAGGATTGCGCATGGGAGAACTTCAAGACGCTGGTCCTGAATTTCGTACCACTCATTTTCATCAACCTCTTCAACAGCGTCCTCATTGATATGAACAACCGTCAGATAGTCTCTGTAAGCGATAAGCTTGTCAGGGATAGGGATTGTCATAGTAATGGTGTAGCCGTCCTCAGGGTCAACCTTTATAAGGGTATTTTCCTTATACACGCTGATATCAAACGGGTAGATGATAAAGCTGCTAAGACCGTTTGCATAATTTTTCAGCACGTCCTTAACTGCCTTTGTGGATTCCTGATTGGTTGTAATGTAAACATCAACCGACTCATTGAAAGCGTCATGATTAGCCTTAGCGGAAATATATTCGCTATGGGAAATTCCGTAAGGGGTTGTACCCTTGATGTTAAGCACACGGTCAACGTCAGTAGGTGAGCCTGTTGTTGGGATAGCTGTTACAGCCATTGAGTAATCGCCGTAATGACGCTTACCGTTAATAGTTTTGAACGGAGCAACCATATATGTATAAGCCTTACCGTTTTTCAGACCAGTGTGAGAATAAGTTGTTTTACTTGTCACAGTAAGCGGTTCATACTCCTGAGTGTCCTCATTGAAGAGGTACACAATATATCCTTCAGCACCTGTAACCTTAGACCAGGAAAGGTCAATCTGACGGTTTCCTGCTGTTGCAAAAAGGTCAACCGCAGCATTAAGTGTTTCACCGACAGTAACGCTCAGCGTTTTTGTAGCGCTGCTATATACCTTTTCACCGTTAACAACCTTATATGCCTTCAGGTAGTAATTCCATTTTTCACCGTTGTCAATATTCTTATGTGTATACTTTGTAGATGTAAGGTCAATTTCGTAATACTGACTGCCGTTGTAAGCATAAAGGATATATCCGTCAGCTCCGTCAACCTTTGACCAGCTGAGATTTACAACGCCGTCATCTGTCTCAGCAATGAAATCCTTCGGTGAATCGATAAAATCACCTACAGTAACGCTTGCTGTCTGAGTACGGTCGCTGAAAACTCTTTCGCCGTTAACGGTTTTATATGCTTTCAGATAATAATTCCACTTTTCGCCGTTAAGCACACCAGTGTGCTCAAACTTTGTCTTGGTAACATCAAACTCATATTCCTTGCTTCCGCAGTACGCATAAAGGATATAGCCCTCAGCGCCGTCGGATTTTGACCAGCTGAGATTTACAACGCCGTCAGCAGGTACAGCCATAAAATCCTTAGGTGCGTCCAGTGTATCGCCAACCATAATGGAAACAATTTCCGAGTATTCGCTGTAGTCAATCTGAGGCTTACCGTCATTGTTGTCATCATAGGAATTCTCAATAACCTTATATGCTCTTACACGATATTCATAAATATCACCGTTATGGAGACGAGTATGAGTATATTTACCGCCGCTTACGTCAACAACCTTCCAATCGTTGCTGTCCTTGAGACGATATTCAAGCTTATATCCGTCAGCGCCCGTTACATTTTTCCAGCTTATCTCATTCTGACCATCACTGGTTTTAACAACAAGGTCCTGAGGAATACCGAGTTCTGTGCCGACAGTAATTGTTTTTGGAGCACTGTAATCACTGAACAGCTTTGTAGGGTCTTCCGTATTATTTGATGCAACATTAGTGTACGCCTTTAATTTATAGATGTACTGGTCGCCGTTAAGAAGACCGTCAATAGTATATGATGTAGCATTACCTGCATCGATATATCCCATATCACCGAGACCTTCGGTGCTTCCTGTATAATTCTTTGTCTTTTCAATATAAATTCTGTAGCCGCTTGCATTATCTACAGCCTTCCACTTCAGCTCAACCTTACCGTCTGATGTAGTAACGGATGACCACTGAGGAACAGCGAGAATAGCACCGATTGAACCGGACTGTATAGTCATAGGTCCATAGAGCTTCTTAAAACCGGACCTGTCAGCATCAACATACGGAATCAGATAATAGTAATAGATTTTATCGTTTTCAAGCTGATTGTCTCTGACATTATACTTGTCCTCATACTCAGTTCCGTCAGGGTCCAACTCATTTGCGTTTCTTGCATCAACCATATCCGTAATAAATTTATAATAATCATAGGACTGGTTTTTCTCATCCCAATACTTACGGATTTCATTATTAGGGTCTGTAGGGTCAGGAATTTTAATTGAATCAATATAAGTGTCCGTATATTTATTTTCACTTCTGAAAAGGTAGTAACCGTCAACATTACTGTTTCTCGGTTTCTTCCACGAAACGTCAAGGGTATCCTTGCCGTTGGAGATTACATTCATTTCTGTAACTTTTGCAGGAGGAATAGGAACCTGACTTTTGGGACTGGTACCCTCATCACCGCTGTCGATAATTCCCACTCCGTTTTCAACGAAGCTTGTATCACCGAACAAATTACGGTATGCTTTTATGTAGTAATTATATGTAGTACCATGTTTGATAGTGTTATCACGATAGAAAATCGTTGAGCCGTTAATAGCTTCACCCGAAGCGCCTGCTGTTCCGCTTTCTACGTGGTCATCAGCAGGGAAAACCGCAACCATCTCATATTTTTCAGGATTGCTTCCTGAATAGTTTACCTCTGCTCTGTAAATAGCATAACCATACGGTAATAAGCCAAATCCGTCTACGTTATCGTACGATGTGTGCTTCCACTTGATGATAACTTCGCCGGCACCGCCATCATACTCCAGAGAACTGATACTTACAGCAGGTATAATCTTACCGTTAGGGCGTCCCGTCAAAGAATAGCGGATTGTACTTTGAACTATCTGTGTGCCCTTGCTGTAATACAGCTGCTTACCATCCTCCTCATCAACAGTAGGAATCGGATTTCCATCCACATCCAATGAATATGCCTGTTCATAGGTTTTAAGCTTTACACGAGGAGTAATAGTAATTGTATACTCTGCATCAATGGACAATCCCTCAATAATAGCAGTTGTACTATTATTGTTAACTATAGATTCAGTTGTATTATTTCCTGTGTACTCAATCAAATAGTAAATATTATTGGTTGTAACACCTTCAAGGCCTGATGGTTTGTCCCAGGTAAGCTTAACAGCACCTTTTGCAAACACAGCAGATACATTTGTTACTGTAGAACTTATTACTTTACTGTATTCCGATGTTTCAAAAAGGTAACCTGTTTCTGCACCTACAGCTTCGCCAGTAACCAGTTCATTCAATTTTTTGTACACGTTTGTATCATAAGCTGCATATACGCTCATATCCAATAATCCCAACTCAGGAATCATCATAAATACGAACGCAATCGCCAGCACACCCGACATCAGTCTTGCTGCGAACGGCTTATGTACATTGACAATATCATCTTTTTTACGGCTTTTTGCCTTTTCAGCTATGCTTCTCTTCATTCCGAGGAAATTACCGTTCTTATCGGAAAGTGCCATATCAATGCTGCACAAAACAGCATACCAAAGCTTCACAAACAGCTCCGCAATTACGCAGGGAAGCCAAAGAAGCTTATTTTTATTCCTTTTTGCACGCAAACTGCGCAGAATTTCCTTTTTGGTATTGAAATTCAACATAAAAACCTCCGCTAAAAGTGACCAAATTGCTTATTAATTAAACAAACATAATGTTTGGATTTATTTTTGGTGACAGTTATCCATTCTTCAATATAATACCACAAAAACGCCGAAAAGTAAAGACTTTTCGGCTACAAATATGCACAAATTTACACACGGTTACTTCATAAATTGTATAATCTTTTTTACATCTGATGTCTTACAACGCCGTACTCGTCATCAAGGCGGTAATACGGACAATCGTAGTTTGCACCGCTGAGAAAGCGTCCCATTTCGTCCTCATCAAGGTTCACCATACAGGTGTAGCAGTCCCAATCCTCATCATAGACATAGTTTGTGCATGTTTCGCAGTTGGTCATAGCTTGATTTCCACCCTTTCGTTAATTTCCATTCTTTCAGGAGTTACATTACAATCGTATACGAGAATTTTCACACCACGCTCCGATGCCTTCCGCACAGCTTCGGCAAACTTTGGGTCGGTTTCATCGTTAAGGGTGAAGTGCTTCACACCTTTCATCTGCACCACGAAAAACAAATATGCTTCGTAACCCTCATCTATGCTTTCCGCAAGCTCGTTAACGTGCTTTGCACCACGCTCTGTCGGTGCGTCGGGGAACATCACTACACCCTCATTTTCAAGGGTAACTCCCTTTACTTCAAGTAATATTCTTTTATTATTATCCTCTATGTAAAAATCAAAACGGGAATTTCCGTGCTTATATTCGGCACGGATTTTTGAGTCTGGGAAAAGCTTTGGAAGGAATTCTCCAACAACAAGATTAGGAGCGTAGCTGTCCATATTGATTAGTATACCGTTTTTCTCAACAGCAACAAGGTCAAAGCGTGTTTTGCGATCAGGATTTTTAGCCTGCTCCAGATAAACAGTACAGCCCTCAACAAGAAGTTCACGGCATCTGCCCGTGTTTTTTACGTGGCATTTTTCAATTCTTCCGTCCAGCTCGACATAAGCAATAAAACGATTGGGACGTGAAAGAAATTTTGTTCTCAAAATTTTATTGTAAACCATTATATCTCCTTTGGTGAATTGTAATCTACCCTACATCAAAATAACCCGTGGATTTCACGGGTTATTCTTAATATTCAAAGTAATTTATAATTTTCATATCGCTGAGACGTGCCGAAATGACTCTGCCCATACTCATTATGTACAGCGTGTCACCGCTTACTGAGCCCCTAAGGAAAATCATACTGTCGTCAACGTCCACATACTCAATAACACCCTTCTGTACGAAGCCCGCTGTGTCATCGTAGACAAAGACATAGTAGAAATTCTGCGTACCGAATTCATTATGGCAATAGGCAGGCACGCCGATTATGCCGCTTTCGCTGTCAATCAGCACTGCACGTCTGTCGGTAAATGCTGCCGAACTTTTTTCAGTACCGTCATTACCGAAAATAATTCCGTTTACAGCAAGACCCGTTTCGCTTTCGTACATAGTCAGCGTAAGTCCGCCGTCCTCGGATTTTCCAACGCCTAAAAGCATATCCTCGGAATAGCTGTAGAGGTAGGCTGAACTGCCAAGAAGGGACTGCACAAGAGTCGGCGGATTTGAGTCAAGGTTAATTACAATTGCCGACTCGCCGCTGTCGTCAATAATTCGTGCGTAGCTTTCCTCAAAGCGTACTGCCGAAGCGTTGCCGTCAGGGAGGAGTTTACCTGCTCCGTTGACAACCTGAAGTGCTTCATCAAGAACATACACTGAAACGGAGGTGCTTCCTGTTTCATCGGTAATTTTCGTTGCAATTCGGAACAATCCATCATACTCATTCATACTGTGTCCGAAAACAGCGCCTTCTATTGAGCCGCTTGATTTATAAATAATACCGCCGTCAGAAAGGTCAAATGCGGAAATAACTGTGTATTCCTTATCCTTTCTGCCAACGCCAGCAATGTAGAGCGTTTCAGCGGAGCAATATACGTTTTTGCTTGACCCCAGCACAGCCTTTACTGTAGGGGTAATATCGCCGCTACCCACATTTATTGCGGAAACAACGGTATAATCTGTACTGTTGGCATAAGAGGGAACGATAATATCCGCCGCAGCAACATAATATTTTTCCCCATTAAAATAATAAGCAGGCACAAAACTGTCAAGGTCGGCCTGCGTGTCCAGCGGCTTTACACGGTAATCGGAATAAGCCGTTACCATATAAAGCATACCGTCAACTATTTTTGAAGATGTGTAGCTGCCGTTCTGTTTATATGCAGCTATATGTACAGGGTTCTCAGGGCTTTCAACGCTGTAGATATCAACTACTGCGTTTTTTTTTACAGCTGCGGGAATTGCAGACTCCCCGTCAGCACTGCCCTCTGCATCAGACTTGATATCGGAAACCGCTTCATCGGTTCTGTCGGAATTTGTTTCTGCCGTTTGTGTAGTAGCTGTGTCATCTGCTGGAACATCAGACACGTTCTGAGAATTATCGGCTTCTGTAGAAGTAAATTCGTGAACTTCCTCCGTTTCGGAAGATACGAGAATAACCTTGTTGCCCTCAATGTAGATTTCAACAGGCGGATTAACTTCGCTTTCGATTTCCGACACAACCTCCATAGTTTCCTTAGAGATAATGTACAGGATACCATCCTTCAGACAGTAGATATAATTATCATCGCTTTTTACAACATCTGACTCGGAAATATTCATACCGTTATATTCGATATAATCAAATGCGGCATCATTTTCCGTATCAGGCGCCTGAGTTGTTGTTTCATCAATTGTACGTTCCGAATCATTCTCAGCAGTTCCGTTCTGCTCAAGAGTAATTCCCGTATAAATATTATAGAAATCGTCATAATTTTCAGGTGAAACAGCCTCATATTCAATAGGCGCTTCAAGCTGCTGCTCGGCAGCCATATTTTCGTTGTAAGCCCACATACCGACCGCAAAAACGGCACAAGCAGCGGTAGCAACGGCAGTCCTCATAATAATAGTACGGCGCTGAGCCGAAATGCTTGGTGCGGATTTTGTATTTCTGTGTTCCGCTTCCATCTTGGACTGAGAGCTCTTTTCCTTTAACATAAGAGCAATATTCTGAGGTGATAATTCATCGGGAACATCAACCTCGTTCATAAGTTCCGTTAATCTTTCTTCAAACTTCATATTCCGACCTCCTTTCCGTCAGCGTTCCATAAGCATTTGTTTCAGCTTAATCTTTGCGCGTGCTGCCTTTGAGCGAACGGTATTTGCAGATAATCCCGTCACCTTGGCAATCTCTTCGCTTGTATAGCCCGAAACAACGCTCAATGATAATACAAGTCTTTCTTCCTCGTTCAGCCGCCTGAACTCTTCCATTAATTCCAATCCGCCGTAGTTTATCTCGTCGGTTTTCTCTTGTTCTACACTTTCAAGCTCTTCCTGATAATTTCTTGTCTTTATATAATCCTTCTGCTTGTTTTTTATCTTTACAGTAAGGATTTTGATTATCCAGGCTTTAAACGCTTTTTCATCTTTTAATTTTTTGATGGAAGAGAAGGCTTCCAGAACCGTGTCACTAACCACATCGGAAGCATCATGCTGATTTTTCAGGTTTACAAGAGCTATGCGGTATAAATCCTTGTATACGGTAGAATACAGCTCGGCAAACGCATCAGCGTCCCCTGCCCTGGCTTTTTTGACGCACTGGGCGAATTCGGTATTCATTTTGCAATATCACCTCTTAACCGTTCTGTCTTTTTATACGGTTTTGAAAATGACATTTATACCACATTGCCTTACCTTCATAAGACCTGTCATATAAGTAGTGGCAAAAAAAGTCCGTTTTGTTGCATCAGCTTTTTACTTTTGGATACTTGTACAAAACAAAATCTGTCACATTGCCCCAAAACAGTAATCTTGCACAAAACGGAATATAAATGTCATTTCAAAAACAAAATTCAACTCTTATTATAACCATTTTTCCGTCAAATTTCAACCCCTGAGGAAAAATTTTTACTGCCTCATAAAACAAATAACGGGCAACCTAAGTTACCCGTCAGAATTTATTCCTTCATCATCTGTTTCAGCTCTTTCATTTTCCTGCAACAGCTGATTGCCTTGCGTATAGTCAGAAAAAGACATACTGCACAAATCAGTATGCATATTGCTTCAAGCACAATTATCCAATCCGACCTGCCTTCTTTGACAGCTGTAATAACAAAATTTCCGACGTAGCAAAAATCAAAAACAAACAGCCCCATAAGTCCTACAGAGCCTCCAAGCTGCTTCTGCTCCGCCTCATACCTGCTTTTCGGGTCGGAGTAAAGCTTCGGAAAATCGCCCTTTTCCTTTGCTCTGCGGAAATAGACCTTGCCGTCGCTGTAGCATACATATTCAGCATCACAGCTGCTTGTCACAAACATTACATACGGAGCGGTGATTTCCTCCATTACAGCACCGTCACGGCTGTAGTCCACACGATATGTATAAGCTGTATCGCTTTTTTCAAAATAGTATTTTTGCATAAAAATGCCGCCGCCGATTTTCGTCAGCACCATTCCCTTTTCAGCCATTTCGTTGAGCCACTGCTCCTCTTTATCCATATCAAAAAAGTGTCTTTTGTAACATTCCATAACATTTCCTCCTTGTCAGCTTTTTATTGCCTTTTTCAGTTTGTTAAGCGTTCTTCGGCACTTGATTGCCTTGTATAGAAAATACAGCCATATCGCCGCATATACAAGTCCTACCGTCAGCAAAAACGCCGTACCCGCAGTAAGTCCGCTTTTTATTATAGTACTAATTAAATCGGGTCCAAACCAAAATATATCAATCAGAAATGCTGGTGATAGTGCAAGACTTCTCCAAAATGCCTGTTGTTCTGCAATGTACCTGCTTTTCAAATCAGAATAAAGCGGAGCAAACTCACCCTGTTCTTTTGCCTTGCGGAAATAAAGCTTGTCGCCTGCGGTAAAAAGGTACTCCGCATTGCAGGTGTCCTTCACAAAATTTATATAGTCATCATTACGTTCAAAGTCAACACGGTATGTATAAGCCGTGCTGCCCTGTTCGAAGTAGTATCTGCTGCTGAAAAGGTCAGCCGCAACCCTTGCAAGCACAAGCCCCTTGTCAGCCATTTCATTCAACCACTTTTCCTCCTGCTCAATATCCACAAAGCATTTTCTGTATTTCTCCATATCAGCTGTCCTTTCTATTAAGCTTTGCAACAATTTTCTCACCATTCGCCGCAAGCTCCTTCAGCCTTTCAACCTCAGCAAGCACCGCTGCTCTGCCTGTGTCGGTTATGATGTATTCTTTCTTTCGTGTGCCGCCGTATTCGTTCAGCAGCTTAATCCATTTCTTTGCAACAAGGCTGTTCAGCGCACCGTACAGCGTACCAGCGCCAAGCTTTACTCTGCCGCCTGACATTTCCTCAACCTGCTGCATAATTCCGTAGCCGTGGTTTGCCTCAAACAGCGACAGCAGAACATAGTAAACCGCCTCTGTCAGTGCACCCCTTTCAAAGCTTTCGGGCATAACTCTTACTCCTTTTCAAAAATTTGAAATTTGGAAAGTGAAAAGTGGAATTGTTGTCGCAAATAATTTCACTTTCCTCATTTCACACTTCACTTTTTAATATCAATAACAATCT
>JAZSHA010000131.1:0-4097 GCA_045533025.1 Oscillospiraceae bacterium | reverse complement strand
CTTGCCAACAACAGTATAACCGCTTCCATTCAGCATATCTTCAAGTTCACGGTCATCACCGGTATGCAGGGACATTGTTCCGCCCATTTCAGCGACCGCACTGTTGAAAAGCTTTTCATCAATAAAAATTTCTCCTGCTTTTTCAGGCAGACGTCCCTCGGTTATGTAGGGCTTGCTTATGCCGCTGTCGGGGTTGTATGAATAAACCTTGATGATTTTTTCTGCACCGTCAAGTGCACTGAACATCAAATCAGCGGAGTAACCTGCATAAATTTCGTCGGTAATTCCAAGCTTTTCAACGGCAGCTACGTCCTCATCGTCCATACCAAGCTCGGAAACAATATGGAAATCGTCAAGTGCCTGCTTATCAAGATAGTCTGCCGCACTCAGCTTCATATCAGGACCTGCCGACTTTACGCCTGCAAAGAAGCCGCTGCCGATTGCAATAATTGCCATAATTGCAATAAAACGGCTTTTTGTATTTTTCACGCTTCTGAGCGTGTTGCGAAACAGCATTTTTTTCATCTTATTACCTCTGCATTACAAAGTATATTATTTCATGCAAGCGAATAAAATCCGCCACTACTCCCGACGTTTGAACGCCAGTTCAAACTCGGATACAAAAATCTATGATTTTTGTTTTTACCATTCTATTGTATCAACTGAAACAGGATTTTCATTAAGGGTAACTCTTGAAACCTTGCTGTTCTTTATCTTTATAACACGGTCAGCCATCGGTGTAATTGCCTGATTGTGAGTAATAACCACAACCGTCATTCCCTTTTCACGGCAGGTATCCTGCAAAAGCTTGAGGATAGTTTTGCCAGTGTTGTAGTCCAACGCACCTGTCGGCTCGTCACAGAGGAGAAGCTTCGGAGATTTTGCCAGCGCTCTTGCGATTGAAACACGCTGCTGTTCACCGCCTGAAAGCTGAGCAGGAAAATTGTTGATACGCTCGCCCAGTCCTACCTGACGAAGAACTTCTTCAGCGTCAACAGCATCGGCGCATATTTCCGTTGCAAGCTCGACATTTTCCTTTGCAGTAAGGTTCTGTACAAGATTGTAGAACTGAAACACAAAACCGATATCCTGACGGCGGTAGCGTGTCATCTCCTTCGTGGAGAATTTTGCTACGTCCTTTCCGTCAACAAGAATTTTTCCCTCGTCGCAGGTATCCATTCCTCCAAGCATATTAAGCACCGTAGTCTTGCCTGCACCCGAAGCACCGACAATTACTGCAAATTCGCCCTTTTCTATTTCAAAATTAACACCATCTGATGCCGCAATTGTAACCTCGCCCATCTGATATCTTTTGTAGACGTCCTTGAATTCAACGTAAGCCATCCGTATTTTCCTTTCAAAATCAACTTTAACTTTTATTATACCATATTAAGAGCGAAAAGTGTATAGTTTTTTCCAATATTTCAAATAAAATTTTACTGCTGAATACAAAATGCCCCGAGAAGAAAGGGGTGTCCCCTTTGCCAATCCGTAATAAACAAATCAAGGGTATCGAGTTTATTGCTCGGTACCCTTGATTACTTCTATTCGGTCAGTGTCCTAAATCTCTCGGGGCATAAAAGCTTATCCCATTTCAAGCATACGGTTGATACACACGGAAGCCTTTTCCATAAGTTCCTCAGGAAGCTCAATTTCAAGTCCTCCACCATTGAGTGCTTTGTACACGTCCATCAGCGTTGTTCGCTTCATATCTGCGCAGATAAGGTGCTTGGAAAGCGGATAGAATTCCTTATCGGGGAACACAAACTGCAAATGCTCAGCGATAGAAATTTCCGTGCCTATGATAAATTCCTTTGCATCGGATTTAAGTGCATAATTGATAATTCCGCTTGTTGAGCCAACATAATCAGCGTGCTTTGCAACATCTGGAATACATTCTGGGTGCACAAGAAGAAGCGCGTCGGGGTGCTGAGCCTTTACAGCAAGAGCCTCCTCCTCGGTTACAGCAGCGTGCACAGGACAGCCGCCCTTGATAAGCTTCACATTCTTTTCTGGAATGCTCTTTGCAACGAATGAGCCAAGGTTGCAATCGGGAATAAAAAGGATATTGTCATTCTCAATTTTCTTGCAGATTTCAACGGCAGAAGCTGATGTCACGCAAACGTCGCACCCTGCTTTAAGCTCGGCGGTTGTATTTATGTAAGCTACAACTGTATGGTCGGGATTTTCCTTCTTGAATGCAGCAAGCTCCTCAGCTGTAAACTGCTCCGCCATAGGACAGCCGCAGCCTTCCTTTGCAAGGATAACCTTTTTATTCGGAGAAAGAAGCTTACAGGTTTCAGCCATAAAGTGAACGCCGCACATAATTACGGTGTCATTCGGGTCAGTTTTGGCAAGCTCGGAAAGGCGGAAGCTGTCACCTGTATAATCGGCAATTTCCTGAATTTCCTCAGCCTGATAGCTGTGAGCAAGAATTGTAATGTTCTTTTCCTTTTTAATACGCAGGATTTCCTGCTGGATATCTTTAATCATAATGATTTTCCTTTCAGAATTACTGGAGTAATTATACCACACATTATGCCATTTTTCAACAGGAGCAGGAAAAATATTTTGTTAATGTGTATTGACAAACGTTTGGCAATTATGTATAATATTTAATAATAAATCGGGGCAGCTATAGGTAGTTTTCCCGATTGATGAAAGGTAGGTAATTATTATGGCAGAACTCAAGGGTACAAAAACAGAAGCTAATCTCCTCGCAGCATTCGCAGGTGAGAGTCAGGCAAGAAATAAATACACATACTTTGCAAGTGTTGCAAAGAAGGAAGGCTATGAACAAATTGCTGAAATCTTCCTCAAGACTGCTGACAACGAAAAGGAACACGCTAAAATGTGGTTCAAGGAGCTCGGCGAGCTTGGTGACACAGCTAAGAACCTTGCTGCTGCGGCTGAGGGCGAAAACTACGAATGGACAGATATGTACGAAAACTTCGCTAAGGATGCTGAAGAAGAAGGCTTCACAGCAATTGCTGCAAAGTTCAGAATGGTTGCAAAGATTGAAAAGTCCCACGAAGAAAGATACCGTGCGCTGCTGAAGAACGTTGAAATGCAGCAGGTATTTGAAAAGGGCGAAATGACAATGTGGGAATGCCGCAACTGCGGTCACCTCGTAATGGGCACAAAGGCACCTAAGGTTTGTCCTGTATGCGCTCACCCACAGAGCTTCTTTGAAGTAAGAAAAGAAAATTATTGATATGACAAAAACGCTTCCGATAGAACTCGGAAGCGTTTTTGCTTTGTATTGTTTTAAAAAGGAGCAGTTATCCCATCTTTTTACCTTCGAACTCAACTCTGCGCTTAACATCCTGCATAAGAGTGTCAAACTGCTGTGGGTTGAGGGACTGCGCACCGTCGCAAAGTGCCTTTGCAGGGTTGTTGTGAACCTCAATCATAAGACCATCTGCGCCTACTGCGATTGCAGCCTTTGCAAGAGGCTCAACCATCCAGGAAATGCCTGTTGCGTGGCTTGGATCAATTACTACAGGGAGATGTGAAAGCTTTTTGAGCATCGGTACTGCTGCGAGATCGAGGGTATTTCTTGTCTTCGTTTCAAATGTACGGATACCACGCTCACAGAGGATTACATTGTTATTGCCGCCCGCCATAATGTATTCAGCCGACATAAGGAGTTCTTCCATCGTATTTGCAAGGCCTCGCTTAAGAAGAATTGGCTTACGGCATCTGCCAAGCTCTTTGAGAAGGTCAAAGTTCTGCATATTTCTTGCACCAACCTGAATTACGTCAACATCAGCAAAGAGGTCAACGTGGTTAACATTCATAATTTCTGTTACAATTGGCAGACTTGTTTCCTTCTTTGCTTCAAGGAGGAGCTTCAGACCATCAGCATGAAGTCCCTGGAAAGCATATGGAGAAGTTCTTGGCTTGAATGCGCCGCCGCGGAGAAGTGTTGCACCACTTTTCTTGACATCCTGAGCAACTTCTATAATCTGCTCTTCGCTTTCAACTGAACAAGGTCCTGCGATCACCTGGAACATACCCTCACCGATTTGAACACCGCTGCAGTCAATAATGGAATTTTCAGGGTGCATCTTACGGTTTGCAGCCTTGAACGGCTC
>JAZSHA010000211.1:0-9749 GCA_045533025.1 Oscillospiraceae bacterium | reverse complement strand
CCCATACTCAATAAGGTACTTTTCTACTGCCTTGCAACTTTTATATTGCAGAAACAAGTTATATATTAATTTAACTATTTCGGCATTCGCGTCGTCTACTTGCAAAATATGGTGCTTGTGCAGTAGTTTTCGACTATCACCACTCTGATTTTTCTGTTCTTCCTTATCGTCCTTAGACACATATCCCAATGGCGTTGTTCCGCCCGTCCAATACCCACTTTGAGCCATCATTTGCATATTATCATGAATTCTCGCCGCGATTGTTTCGCGCTCCAACTGTGCAAATACCGCACAGATACTTATCATAGCTTTTCCCATTGGAGAGCTGGTATCAAAACTTTCGGCTAGGCTAATAAATTTTGTGTTTGTTTCATTGTACTTCTCGATTAAGCTCATAAAATCGCAGACGCTTCTGGAAATTCTGTCTAATCTATACACAATTACTATATCAAATGATTGCCGCTCATTATCCCGCATCATTTCCTGAAAATTGGGTCGACTCAAGTTTTTTCCACTATACCCCTCATCCTCGTAAATCTTTACTTCGGGTTCTTCCTGTAAATTCATATTGTTAATGTATTGTTTGCACATCTCAATTTGATTGCCGATAGATTCTCCTACACCTGTGTACTTAGATTTGCGTGCATAAATAGCTACTCTCATTTGTCATTCTCCGCCTTTACATTTATTAATGCGAAAAATATTAACTGCGCATACGCTTCCGATAACACCTCTCTATCAATAGGGTACTCGTGTTTATTAGTTTCATTATTATAACTATTTTCGTTCGATATTGCGTTCATAGCGAATTACCTCCATCCTTGATTATCTATACCCTTAAACTACTTTGCTACAAGCTACTTAAAGGCTTATATACCGATAATCAACACATCAAGTTAGCACATCAAATTTTCTTGCAACATCGAAATTAAATCTTCCAATTCAGCCAGAGCTTATTTCAGTAAATTACATAACCTGAATTAATTTAAAAATAGTACGTAAAAACATATATAATACATTTCTCAATGCAGTATATAATGGTAAAAGGAAGGAGGTACAACTATGAGCATTTTGTCTTTATTCCCAATTTATAACAGTTTTGAAGAAGGTTTTGAACTTGCCGGATTTGATATTAGTACTCGGTGTCAAAATCCAATAGGTGTTATCGGACCGTTAAATTATAAACTTAAACGCACGATAAAATCACTAACACCGTTGTTTTTTGTTGCTGTATCCACCCGAAGTCATAATATAGATATCGACGACGGCTACGTAGCTTATACATATTGCTCATTTGCAGAGGAATATGGATGTAGCCGTAACATACTATGGACTATAGGGATTAAAACAACTGACATCAGTACATACATTGACTTTCCAGAACCTGTTCTTACAGACACTTATAACGATATACACCCTGATACCGCCCTTGCTCTTGACATCGCCATTGCTGTCACAGATGCCGTGGATAAAATGGTTGTTTTTAATGATTATGATAAATTTTACGTTTTTTCGGACTTTAACGGTTAATTATGATAGGAATATGGTAAATTACTTTTATATCTAAATTATCATATAATGTCGAACAAAAACTACTTCGCAATAGTACTTTTTAAGCGAAATTTTAGGCTGTTTTTTTAAACACAAAAATACAAAAATGGGGTATGAGATTTTAAATTCTCTCATACCCTATAGCTTTTATATTATCTACTCTCCATACTCGAACATATATATATTATTTTTTACCCTCTTCCATATGTAATGCTTCCTCATTGTTGTTTTTTATAATTTTATCTAAAGTAGGGCGCGATACCCCTAATTTACTTGCTAATTCTACTTTAGTAATTTTTCGGCTTAAATACTCTTGGTATAGCAGTTCAAACATATCAGACTTAAATGGCTTACGTCCCTTGTATTTGCCGTTTCTCTTTGCAATAGCGATACCCTCACGCTGACGTTCTAACAGATTTTCACGCTCAAACTCAGCTATACCAGCAAGAAAAGTCAGCATAAGCTTACCTGTAGGAGTCGAGGTATCAATGCTTTCTTTATTGCTTACAAGGTGAATACCCTTTGATTTCAGATGTTCCACTATATCAAGTAAATCCTTTGTGCTTCTTGCAAGACGCGTAAAGTCGTGAACATAAATTGTATCACCTTCACGGGCGAACTCAAGCATCTGCTGAAGCTGTGGTCTATTGGTGTCCTTCGCAGAAATCTTCTCCACATACCACTTATCAATCATATATTTTTCAAGCGCTTCAATCTGTCTTGCTTCGTTCTGCTCAACTGTTGAAACTCTTACATAAGCTATTTTCATTTTATCATCTCCGTAAAGTTAGGGTGTACCCTATATTTATTATCAATCTTCCGTTGAATAATGTAAAAATAGAATTGGTTTTTGAATTGTTTTACGCTTTGTAAACAAGGTCAAGAGTCTATTTTAATAAAACGCTCATTCTAAAACCAACATCATTATACTCTCACGCCCTTATATTAACAATAATAAATATACATAACTATCACATTTATTTTATTACCTTACATATATTTTTTACATTATAGCATATTTTCCTAAAATCCAACTCTCAATATAGCACATAATAATTTTTGATGCTGTTATCAATATATCCACAATTGCAATATCACTTTGCCTCATCTAACACTACAATTCGATTATTAATAAAAAAGTTAAGAAAATCAATATTAGCGTAACACATAAGAATGTAGTACAAATATAATATATTTTTTTATAATGTTACCCTTTAGCTACATATAACGCTAAAGAAAATTAATTATAAAAGGCAAATATTCTTTAAAAAACTTCACCTAAATCCTTATAAACTTATAATTTTTTATCAAAATTCAGGCCTTTTTACCCTGTTTTAAAAAAACAACCATCCTAAATACTCGTAAAAGTTAAAAAGTCCAAACCCGCCGGATTTACGAAGCATATCAAATTTTTCCCCTATTACATAAGATAAATAAAAACAATGTACATATTAAATAACATACTTGATACCGTAATCTAATAGAGTAATTAAGGAACTATTTTTTTATATAGTTAGCGATTTTGACAGTTTCCAATCTCTTAATAATATTAACAAAAGTACACATAATATCTTATGTATTATTACAATATAAAGGAAATATATCAAATACCTACTTTTTCTTTATCTCATAACATAAACTATGATAAAGAAATACTGTCATTAAGCACCCTTTATTAAAATATCACAGACAAGGTTTACTATTGGAGAAATTAATATTCATAAGCATATTTCATCAATATTACAATCATTCTCTCTATTATGAAAAGGAATCCACACGATATGAGTGGTAGCCATAGAGACATTTTTAACCTATGACAATTGGTAGCTAATGTAACACAAAAGAGCAACATTGCTGAAATGCAATGTTGCTCTTGTTTTTATTGTAATCTTACTTTAAGTGCATTTATCTTTTCTTCAATCAACTTTATAACTTCAATAAAAAACTCATCATTCTGACCTGTCGGGTCATCCAGCCCCCAATTCTCCGCATACTGACTCGGAATATTGGGACAGCTCACGTTACAACCCATAAAAACCACCACATCAGGCTGTGGAATATCCTTAATGAGCTTATTGTACTGTGTTTCCTCCATATTAATGCCGTAGTTCTTTTTCATAAGCCTTACTGCATCGGGATTGATACGGTCTTTCAGCTCTGTTCCTGCGGAATAGCTTTCAAACACATCGGACGCATATAGCTTACCCAGTGCTTCCGCTATTTGACTTCGACAGGAATTGTGTACACAGATGAAAGCAACCTTCGGCTTACCCTCACATTTGATTTCAGGCTTATAGGTGTCATAATCGTAATCAATATACAGTGCACCATCATCACCGAAATAGCGGATTGCCTGTGCAGGACATTTACTTTCACAGCCGTGACAGCCTTGCACACAGCCTGTACCGTACACCACCTTTGGTTTTCCTGTTTTATAATCAGGCTTATACACACCGTGTCGGCACATATCATTGCAAGCCATACAGCCGATACATTTATCGTAATCAATTATCGGATACCAGTTCTTACTCATTTTTTACGCTCCATTTTCAAAATCCGAGATTACGAAGCAACTTCACAACATCAGCAGGCTTCAACACCTTACCCATAGCCACGACCTTTTCATTCACAACGAGAGCAGGCATACTCATTACGCCATAAGCCATTACCTTTTCCATATCGGTGATGTATTCAACCTCTACGGAAAGTCCCATTTCAGCGACAGCTTTCTTTGCGTTTTCATACTGCTCGTGACAGGACTTACAGCCTGCACCCAGTACCTTGATACAGCAGATACCGTCTTTTTCCTCCTCACAACAATAGTCGCCTGTGATTTCCGTTGCTTCCGATGTGGGACAGCCACACTGACAAGCACAAGCCGGAGTCTGCTTTTCTTCTTCCTTCTTACCAAAACCGAATAATGCCATAGTAGTTACCTCCAAAAAAATAATTAAAATGCAAGCCAGAACATATACAAACCGATAAGCAGTATAACTATGCCCATAACGATTTTCAGTATCGTTCCTGCTTTCTGATACTTTTCATTGCTGTTCATCTTCTGCACAAATCCGACAGATGTTCCAGCCGCAATTACAAGCGTACTGTGTCCTATGGAATACAGAAGCATCAGCAGAATCCCCCAAATCATATTGTTTTGCCCCGCAACAATGGCAAGCAAAGCAATCAGCACAGGGGTTGAGCAGGGTGAGGAGAAAATTCCTCCCAATATACCTGCAACAAATGCTCCGACAAATCCTCTTTTCTTATTCTTTGAAATGAGGTTTGCAGACGGAATGAAGTTGAATATCCCCCAAGTCTGCAAGGACATTAAAATCATCAGCATGCCGAGAATGAGATACCATAACTGTGAAGATGTTCCCATCAGCTTTCCTGCTGAGGTTGCGATAATGCCGAGCGTTACAAAAGTTATTGCCGTACCGAGTGAAAATATCAGCGAATAGAGAAACGCTTTATTTGTGTTCTTTTCGCCGGTACCACCTACATAACCGATAATCAGCGGAATGCTTGACAACGAACAAGGAGTAAATGAGGTCAGAACACCTGCAACCAGAGCAAGAACAGGGGCAAGCCACATATTCTCTCCGATTGCTTCGGCTATCTGCGTAAGCCAGTTGTCAATCATATCATTCTACTCCCATTTCATTCAGAATTTCCCTCACTTGTTCCTCGGTAAGACCGCCCTGATGAACCGTGAAAATGTGTTCGTTGGTTTCTCTGTCGCTATACATAATGAACTTGATTTCTGTTGCAAGCTCATCACTCGGAACATAGGGCGAGCCGTCAGCGTTAAATATAATCTGTGTCGGAATGGTTTGCACAGGAACATTAGCCGCCGCATCTCCGTACTGCCATACATCAACGAATTTAATAAACGCCTTTCCAGCCATTTCTTCATTCATCGTTTTCAGTACAGGAGCCATTTCCTTGCAAGGAATACAGGAATCTGCACCGTAATCAGCAATAACGGGCAAACCGTATTCCGCAAGAGCTGCAAAGTCGATTTCATTTGTCTCATTCAGTGAGAAGTCCGCACCAGCAATAATAATTTCTTGCGGTTCTGGCTTGTTGAATTGTGTTTTCACAATCCACATCACACCTATCACTGCAATGATAGCAGCAGGTATCAGGATTTTCAACAACAGTGATTTTTTCTTTTCCATTATGTCCTCCGTTCTAAATAATAAATGGCTGAATGATGTTGAAGAAATATCCCACAAGGATAATTCCGACAGTACATATCGTGATAAAAATAGCAAGTAGTTTCGGCTTAACAGCCTTTCTCAGCATAATAATTGACGGCAGGGACAATGTAGTAACACCCATCATAAAGGACAATACAACACCCAGCAACGCTCCCTTTGCAAGCAAAGCCTCTGCAATTGGAATTGTACCAAAGATATCTGCATACATCGGAACACCTGCGACTGTTGCGAGTATTACTCCGAATGGATTGTTATCGCCAAGTGCCTTGATAATAAATTCTTCTGGAATCCAATTATGGATAAACGCACCAATGCCAACGCCGATAAGAACATAAGGGAATACTTTTTTCACTGTTTCCCACACTTGTTCCCAAGCGTATCTGATACGGTCTTTGAAATTCAGTTCCGCCTGCGGTGCGTCGATTGCTTTTCCGTTTCGGATAAATTCTTCCACCTGATTTTCAAGGTGTAGATTTTCAATCAGCGTACCGCCGACTACTGCGACCACAAGTCCTACTAAAACATAGATGATTGCGACCTTCCAACCGAAAATGCTCATCAACAGTACAAGAGAGCCGAGGTCAACCATAGGAGAAGAAATCAGGAATGAGAATGTTACACCAAGCGGAAGTCCTGCACTCGTAAAGCCGATAAACAGCGGTATTGACGAGCAGGAACAGAACGGTGTTACCGTTCCAAGCAATGCGGCGATAATATTCGCACCGACACCGTGAAATCTGCCAAGAATTTTCTTTGTGCGTTCAGGCGGAAAGTAGCTCTGTATATACGAGATAATGAAAATCAAGATGCCCAGCAACACCATAATTTTAATCATATCGTAAATGAAAAACTGTACGCTTCCTCCGATTTTTTCGCTTGTGTCAAGCCCAAGCGAGTTCAGAATCGTGCCGATTAGCCGATTAAGCCAAGCCATACCGAGAATTTCATTCTGAAAAAATTCCCAGCCTGTTTTGATTGCTTCCATAGGGATAGCTCCTTTCTTAAATAGATATATCCAAACATAGAAATGTATCTATATTTAGGTTTGAATTTTAGTCGTGCGAAGAAGAAACCAAGGTTACTTCTTACAACACGACTGGTTTTCGTTTGTGCCGTTTGCACCTGTCAGAGCGTCGAAACACATTCTTGCATATTCTACACCTTCCGCAGAAATGGAATAGTGCATCCACTTTCCCTCTTTACGTCCCTCGACAATTCCGCTGTCAAGAAGCGTTTTCATGTGGTGTGAAAGAGTCGGCTGTGTGATGTTCATTTCATCAAGCAGCTTGCAGGCACATTTTTCACCATCGGATAACAGCTGTAAAATCCTGATACGGTTTTCATCGCAGAATGCTTTGAATATAACAGCGGTCTTTTTTGCATTCAGTTCCATTTGCTCACCTCACATTGATACTTTTCTATATGTTATTATATACTACAGATAGAGATTTGTCAATATGTTTTCAGGATTTTTTTGAAAAATAGCCGCACCCGTTAATACGAATGCGGTTACTGCTATTATTTGAGTAGTTTCTTCATATCCTCCTCAACCGTAGAAATAGGAGAAATATTATACTTCTCCACAAGGAAATTAAGCACATTAGGAGAGATAAATGCAGGCAAAGACGGACCGAGGAGAATATTCTTGATACCCAAATGTAAAAGCGTAAGCAGAATACAAACAGCCTTCTGCTCGTACCACGAAAGTACCATAGAAAGTGGCAATTCATTTACATCTCAGTTAAATGCTTCTGCAAGAGCAACTGCAACTTTTATTGCACTGTATGCGTCATTGCATTGTCCCATATCCATAATTCTCGGCAGACTGCCGATTGTTCCCAAGTCAAGGTCATTAAAACGCTATTTTCCGCAGGCAAGAGTAAGCACAATGCTGTCAGCAAGGGTTTGCTTTACAAATTAGGTGTAATAGTTTCGTCCTGTCTTTGCACCGTCACAGCCGCCTACAAGTAAGAAATGCCTTATTGCACCAGGTTTAACGGTATCAATAACCTTATCAGCAACATCGAGAACGATATTATATCCGAAACCTGTCATAGCCTTCAAATTTCATTCAATGGTTGTGCAGAATTTGTTTTTGGCAATTTCTAAGAAGAACAGAAAGCTTGTCCCAAAACGGACCTTCATGACGAAACGCACTACAAGAGAAAAGCTGATTGCCTATCTTTCTGAGGATGCAAAACGCCAGAACAGCAATAAATTATCTATTCCTTGTAAAATGCGTGATGAGGGTTTGATTGAGTTTGAGAAAAATAGGTTTGCGTTGTTTTAAAAAACATACTTATTCTCTCAGTAAATACCAAGCAATATAAAGCGTCTTCGAAATACTTTATTGTCACATTTACGAACGATTTCAAGCATTATATTATTTCAGCACTAATTCATTCGGTTAATTAAACCATTTCTTTCTTGGCTATCATATACTCTGAAATTGCAATTGGTAGTATAATCTCCTTAAGGTTATATGTATGCAAGTTCCAGTATTCTTCTAACATCCTATCAACAATTATATCTGTTTTATTTGGGATATTATTTCCATTCCCATATACAGATGCAATAACATCCGATAAACCATATATGTGTTTATTCTTAAGGACGTCCATAATATCAATATAGGCGCAAATCATTATCTCTGCTATTTTGAGCCACTCTCCACAAACTAACACATTACTGCAAATCTCTTTGCATAATTTATATCCCTGCTTTTTATTACAATTATCCTGATATGACCGTGCCACTACGGCTTCTATGTTAGCATTATTTCCACATACTTTTGCAATCTCAGCTAGACAAATTTGAACACACTCCGCTATTACCCTCATATACGCTTTCAAGACAATATTATTAACCTCCTGACAGTGATAATCCATTACCTCAAGATAAGCTGCGCACTTGCATAGTGAAAATTCTACAGCTACTAAAATGTCCTTAGCCTTCTCAAGCATTGTTAATTCCTTACTACCTTCTACTACCATTATCATATAAAACATCCTTTCATTTATTAATTTTACTGCCTATTTTATACTAACACATATATATCACTCCCAACTAATCACCTATGATATAGTATCTTGATATCATAGATTCTGTTAGCACGTCAAAATCATAACAATATATCATAACTATTTATTTATGTACTGAAGATTATACTATTATTTTATTTACTATACAAATCTTATAGTTTTAGATAGATGCATATATATTAAATATTTGCATATTAGTTAATTCAAAATAATAAAAAATAACGTCATATCCCTGTTACTATATGGAAATATGCATTTGACAATAACATAAAAAACGAGACAAGTTGTCCATTTTATGAGTTGAAAAATACCTCTCCTGATTCTCGTAGTTTATTTAGATAAATTTTGAGGTCGTTATATGTAACATAATCAATTTGCTTTCGTTGTCTGTATTTGTCCGCTGCACCTACTGGATTTTTTGAACCTAAACGGCTATATATATCAACTAATTGCGAACGAGAAAATATACTATTTTGGTAGTGAAACAAAAATTCAGTTGTAGTGAAACTTCTATCGCACTGACTATTATTATATTCAAACTCTAATGCGTCATTTAGTATATATGTTAATTTTTGATAATTATCTTTTGTATCAGCCTTGTTTAATCGTTCCATCCACTGCAAATAATACTTATATTCCTTATCATTTTCAGTTATTTTTGCATCTCTCCCCAATTGCTTCGACCGTAATTCTAACCTATTTTTCACGTCACCATTCGGCTCTTGAATCGCCTTATTATAATTCTCCATTTGGAGTGAATTTTTCTCTAGCCGAGAACACAGACTACTTAAGGTCAACGGATTTTCGCTATAATAAACATTACGTGCACCTACTTCTAATGCAACGAGCATAATAAGAATTTTATTAAGTTTTTGCAATGATAAATAATTGTCATCAAATGAATCAAACCTATAGTCAATCCTTACTTTAACGC
>JAZSHA010000130.1:0-3432 GCA_045533025.1 Oscillospiraceae bacterium | reverse complement strand
CGACTTAATACATCTCCACAATCTGGGGCTTCGGCTATAAGTGGTCTGTAAAGGGCGAGGACTGAGATTAATCCTTACCTGATAATTTCACGCAGAGAGGAGGGTATGCTTTGCGTAAATCAAATATCACAAGGCGATGGCTGATAAACAACCTCGGCGTAATTTCAATTATGCTGTTCGTGCTGGTTGTTCTGGGTACGCTTTTCGTGCGAAGTTATTATTACAGCTCGGCAAGGCAGTATCTTACCTCGAGAATGAATATGGTTTCCAACATCCTTCAGAGCTCCTACAATGACCCTGCCACAAGCTTTTCGGCAGAAGTCCGTTCGACGGTTGAAAACTGGTCGGAAAAGAACAGAATGGAGCTTATGGTTGTCAGCAGCAAGGGCAATGTCGGGCTGACCTCATCTGGGTTTGTTCCCGAAGAAAGCCTTGACGAAATGCTGGACTACACAGAAGCTGCCAAAAGCGGCACAAGCGGCTACTCTACAGGCAGACTCAGCAGCGGTGAGAAAATTATGGCTGTATGCGTGATGCTGCCTGAAAATGATGCAGGCTACTCCGCAATAAGAATGGTTTCTTCCCTTGATGCAGTTAATAAGCATATCCGCAGTATTACCTTTATTCTTTCGGCAATCTGTCTTACAATTCTTGCGCTGATGTTT
The DNA here is from genome assembly GCA_045533025.1 of Oscillospiraceae bacterium. Lineage (GTDB taxonomy): Bacteria > Bacillota > Clostridia > Oscillospirales > Ruminococcaceae > RGIG8773. The sequence continues at coordinate 2,767 of JAZSHA010000130.1, read as the reverse complement.
TTTTCGGGGCTTTACTTTGTCAAGTCAATCGTTATCCCTGTACGTCAAATTGGTTCAACTGCAAGGCGTTATGCGATGGGTGACTTTTCGGTGCGTATCACCAAAAAGAACGATGATGAAATCGGTGACCTTTGCGACACGGTAAACCATATGGCAAGCGAGCTTGCTCTTTCGGAGCAGATGAAAAACGAATTCATTTCCAGCGTATCCCATGAGCTTCGTACTCCACTTACAGCTATCAAAGGCTGGGCAGAAACTATCGGTACGATGCCCGATGATGCTGAAACCGTTGCAAAGGGTATGCGTGTTATAACGTCCGAAAGCGAGCGACTTTCGGAGATGGTCGAGGAGCTGCTGGACTTCTCACGAATGCAGAACGGACGCTTCTCTCTCAACAAGGCAACTATGGACATTCTTGCCGAGCTTGGGGACGCTGTTCTGATTTACACCGAAAAGGCAAAAAAAGAAGGTATTTCCGTTGTCTATGACGAGCCTGATATGCTGCCGTTTATCTGCGGTGACAAGAATCGTATCAGACAGGTTTTCATCAATGTTATCGACAACGCCATAAAATATTCCGACAAGGGCGGTCTTGTTGCAATTCAGGCTGGTATGGAGGACAGCGACCATATTAGGATTGACGTGTCCGATACGGGCTGCGGTATCAGCAAGCACGACCTGCCGAAGATAAAGACGAAATTCTACAAGGCAAATCACACCCGCCGAGGAAGCGGTATCGGACTTGCTGTTGCTGACGAAATTATTGCTATGCACGGCGGACAGCTTAACATTGACAGCGAGCAGAATGTGGGCACTACGGTTACAATTATTCTGCCTGTGCAGAAATCATAATCCGAAAAGAAAGGATACACTGAAAAATGAGTGAAGCTAAGGAATGTAAAAAAGAATGTTTCAAGTCCAAAATCGGCGGTCAGGCGCTGATTGAGGGCGTATATATGAGAGGTATCACAAAGGCAGCTATGGCTTGCAGGCTTCCCGACGGCACGATTGATGTTGAGGAATGGGCTGTAAAAAACGGAAAGGATGCTCCCTGGTACAGAAAAGCTCCCTTTATCCGTGGCTGTATAAACTTTGTGTCAAGTATGGCAGAGGGTATCCGCTGTACAATGAAATCAGCTGAAAAGCAGATTACCGAGGACGACGAAGAGGAAGAACTGAGCAAGTTTGAACAGTGGCTCACCGATAAATTCGGTGACAAGCTTGTGAACGTGATAATGATTATTTCAGTTGTTATTGCACTTGCATTTTCCCTTATCGTGTTCAAGGGCGGACCTATTCTCGTGGGTAACATCTTTGTGAAATTCGGTGCAGCTGAAACTGCACGTCCAATCATTGAGGGTATAACAAGACTTGTGCTGCTGGTTGGATATATGTATGCAATTTCCTTTATGGGCAGCATCAAAACTACATTTATGTACCACGGCGCTGAACATAAAACCATTGCCTGCTACGAGGCACAGGAAGAGCTTACTGTGGAAAATGTCCGCAAGCATACACGCTTCCATCCACGCTGCGGAACAAGCTTTATTCTTATCGTGTTGCTGCTGAGCCTTATCGTGGGAATTTTCCTGCCGAGAACGAATATGTGGCTTCGTTTCGGTGTGCAGATGCTCTGCCTTATTCCAGAAGCGTCTGTTGCGTATGAGCTTATCAAAATCGCAGGCAAGTACGATAACATTATTACACGAATTATCTCTGCGCCAGGCTTATGGTTACAGAGAATTACAACAAAGGAGCCTACCGACAAGCAGATTGAATGTGCAATTGCGGCGCTGAAACCCTGTCTGCCAAAGGAAGGCGAGGAAGATAAGTGGTAAAAATCAACCCCATACCTTTTGGTATGGGGTTTTCTCACTCTATAGCATCAATCAATTTTTTCAGAAACTCAACAGCCTTCCTTTTCTCGCTGTCAGTCATATTTTCGGCAAGACTTAACAGCGCCTGTTGTTGGTCGGTAAGGTCACTTGAGGCAAGTCCGCGCTTGTTGTTGGTCAGACTTGCAATGTAATCAAGGCTTACGTTGTAGTATTTTGCGAGGAGTATTGCACGCTCGAAAGGAATTTCGGCATTGCCATTTTCATATTTGCCATAATGTTGTGCTGTTGTCCCGAGATATTCTGCAAGGTCAGCCTGAGTTTTGTCGCTGTCCTCACGCAAATCTCTTATTCTCTGATAATATGCCACATATAACACCTCTTTGATTTGTATTGTATCATATGTGACTAATATACCCTTGACAAATATATCATATTAGGTTATAATTATGTTTGCAAAAACCTTATTAGATTGAATGGAGATGCAGCAAAATGATATCAAAAAATGATAAGAATTCAGATGAATATCAAATCTTCATTATCTATGAGATGTCATGGTATCCTTATTTTACTACAATACTTACTGCATTAGGAGTAATGGCATTATTTGCGGCAATTTTAACATCTGAAATAAAATGGCTGATAATATTACCTGCGGTGATATTTGCACTGTATTTCGGTCAGCATGTTGTTGAAAAAAAGTGGCAGAAGTACAAGGCTGAAATAAAAAAATCTGATTACTTACCTGAAGATAAATGCGAATATTGGAAATGCAGCTGCGGAAGATTAAATCCTGTTGGTACAGGAGTATGTCAATGCGGAAAAAGTGCTGTAAACGAAAATTCCCAAAATGATAAATATTAAAACGGACGACAGTAAACCTGCCGTCCGTTTATTCGTTATATTTAATTACGAATTACGCATTACGAATT
>JAZSHA010000246.1:0-2843 GCA_045533025.1 Oscillospiraceae bacterium | reverse complement strand
CAGTGTCCCCTTTGGTGGGGGTCTTGGGGGCAAAGCCCCTGAGGCGCCCTCCGCAGAGGGCGAAACACCAACTTCGCCCGCAGGCGTGCTTTAAGCGCATCTAAAGGGTGAATTTCGCAACGTGTTGCGAAAGAGGGATTTTCTGCAAGAGAGAAAATCCCTAACAGCAACGAAGTTGCTGCTTTTGTATATATCCCAAAGCAAATTGTGTCAAAAACGTGCCACTGGCACGTTTTTGAAATAAGCTTATTGCGTAACTGCAACAAGGAGAAGCGGTCGTGTCCGCTTCTCCTCGGAAACCTGTCGGTTTCCTCACCTCTTTCTCCGTTTTTTAAGGCAAGGAGTGTTTCGCTCGTTGCGACGAGCGACAATGGGACGCTGCCCCCTTGACCCCTGCCAAAGGGTGCGCACACCCTTTGGAAACCCATTATTTTGGGAAACCCATTATTTTTTACTTCGTCGGTGCATTCTGATTATTAAATCTGTCTGCACCCAAAAACAATGTATACTGTCCGTTCCAGCGGAGATTTACAGTACCTGTTTCGCCGTGTCGGTTCTTCGCCACGATACATTCCGCCAAGGTCTGGTCGGGGTTCTCCTTATTATAGTACCCGTCACGATACAGAAACATTACGATATCTGCGTCCTGCTCTATAGAACCCGACTCACGAAGGTCGGAAAGTATCGGACGCTTGTCCGTTCTTGACTCGACGCTACGGGAAAGCTGGGAAAGGGTTATAACAGGAACGTTCAGCTCCTTTGCCATCAGCTTCAGCTGACGTGTGATTTCGGAAATTTCGTTTACACGGTTATCTATACGGCGGCTGGAATTCATAAGCTGCAAATAGTCGATGATAACCAGTCCCGGATTTTTCAGTCTGCGCAGCTTCGCTTTCATCTGGGGTACGGTTATACCTGCTGTATCGTCCAGATACATATTCATTCCCGACAGCCTTTCAGCGCCTGCAGCAAGCTTTTCCCACTGGTCGCCTGAGATGTTGCCTTTCATAAGGTACTCGCTTTCGACGAGGCTTTCCGAAGAAAGCATACGGGTTACAAGCTGTTCCTTGGACATTTCGAGAGAGAAAATTACGATTTCGATGTCCTTGTTGAAGCGTGCAACGTTTGAAGCGATGTTCAGCACGAAAGATGTCTTACCCATTGCAGGACGTGCCGCAACGATAAGCAGGTCAGATTTGTTCAGACCAGTAATAACATTGTCCAAATCGTTGAAGCCTGACTTTGCACCGAGATATTTCTCACGGTCGGGACCAGACTTTCTTCCCAGTTCGTCATATGCGTCCAGCACTACCTGGTCGATTTTAACCAGCCCGTCGGAGCTTTTGCCCTGACGGATATCGTAGATTTTCTGCTCAGCATAGTCAAGAAGGTGCATAGCGTCCTCCTGCCCAGCCGAGGAAGCCTCTATAATGTCCTTTGCGGCTGTGATAAGGCTACGGACGTAATATTTTTCCTCAACGATTTTGCAGTAGCTTTCGATATTTTTCGTTGTGGGCACGCTCTCCATAATCGAAGCAAGGTACTCCTTGCCTGCGCCCGTGCTTTCAAAAATTCCGTCACGGACAGCCTCGTTGATTACGGTGATTATATCAGCGCTTACGCCCAGCGAAAACAGCCTTACGATTATCGCAAAAAGCTCACGGTGCTTGCTGACATAAAAGCTCTCTGCCTTTATGTAGTTCATTGCTATTGGCAGCGACTCGGGGTCAAGCAGAAGCGCACCCAGCACAGTCTGCTCCGCCTCAAGGTTGTACGGAAGCTCCATACTTTCAAGGTTGAAGTCCATCAGTTTTCGCTCCTTTCTGTTGAATTTAATGAGGGTGAATTGTAATCTGACGGAGAGATTACAGTGACCTACTGGGGAAAACCTTTCTGAGGAAAGGTTCTTCCCCAGACCCCTTTCCAAAGACTTTTAGTCTAATTTTCCATACAGGGCTATAGCCCTGTATGGAAAATTGCATTGAAAGTTTTAGGGAGGGAGTTTGAGGGAGGACCCTTTTTCAAAAGGGTCTCCCTCAATGGATTACCGCAATACCTCGTCAAACTACAACTTATCCCTCGATAACTTCGACGGTAATCTTTTCGGAGATACCTGCGAGGAATTTTACCTCGGCAGTGTATGTACCGAAAGCCTTGATTTCTGTGGAGAGGGAAACCTTCTTCTTGTCAACCTTTACGCCAAGCTGTTCGGAGATAAGGTCTGCAACGTTACCTGCTGTAACAGCGCCGAAAAGCTTGCCGCCCTGACCAGCCTTGGACTTGCAGATAACCTTCTTGTCCTTGATTTTAGCAGCGTTTTCCATAGCCTCCTGCTTAGCAACGTCAGCCTTGTGCTGTTCGGAGGATTTCTTTCCTGCAAGGTCGGAGAGGTTCTTTGCTGTTGCTTCAACAGCGAGACCCTTACCAATGAGGAAGTTTCTTGCGTAGCCGTCGGATACTTCCTTTACCTCGCCCTGCTTTGCTGTACCTTTTACGTCTTTTAAGAAAATTACTTTCATTTTTATTACTCCTTTTTGATTGAAATTTGTATAATTAGTTGGTGTTTATACTTTTTGTAATTATAAATTGATGTGTATACTGATAGTTTGTGGGGGGGCAGCAGCTTCGCTGCTGTTAGAGAGGCTCTCTCTTGCAGAGCCTCTCTCTTTTGAGGCTTGCCGCCTCAAAATTCACTCTCCAGAGCGCTTTAAGGCGCGTCTGCGGACGCAAGTAGGTTTTTCGCCGCTTGCGAGCGGCGACTCAGGGGCGGTGCCCCCCAGACCCCCCCCCAAGGGAACAAGTTCCCCTTGGGAACCCGCTATTTTGGTTTCTGGTGAATTTTG
>JAZSHA010000191.1:0-13441 GCA_045533025.1 Oscillospiraceae bacterium | reverse complement strand
CCGTTACCTGCCATACGATGTTTAGATTACGTTGTAGGATAGGAGTTGAAGTGTTGACTTTTGTCGCAAATTGTTGTATAATTATATTAGAAAAGATACATTAGATATAGAGAGAGAAAATTTACTACGATTAGTAGGGGTTATTATGACAGGGGTTAGTTTAACGGCAAAACAACAGAACAGAACATGAGGGTTTAGGTTAATAGGAAGACCGCCAGTAGGAAAAGGGTAGAAATGCTGGAAATGCGAGTTCGAGTCTCGTCCTTGTGACCAAGTATGTTATTGATGGTTCGAGTCCACAACCTCTGATACTAACGGTAGGTATGCAAATTGGTTAAGCGAGCGGTCTGTAAAATCGTTGCCTATGGCGTTGAAGGTTCGAGTCCTTCTCTACCGACCAATTCGGGACTCAATTTATTAGAGGACCGATTATAAATAGATACATTATTATTGGACAAAGGAAAATCCAAGTTAAAGTTAGTTCTTTTACTGGTACTCTATCTCTCTCAGCCAGACCTTTAAAAAGAATTTCACTAAAGTCTAATCCAATGTCCAAGTTAAATTAATTAATTAATGAGGTGAAATGTAATGAAAATTAAACAGCTTGCTGAAGTACTTAACGGTACACTTAATTCAACTGGTATAATTGACCAGGTTACTGGCGAAGCTCCAGTTGCCGCTGAAGACCTTTCTGATATCGTTGATATCGGTAAGACAGTTCTTGATTATACTGGCGCAAGTAATGCAAACTATGACAGCTTTATGAGAAGCCTTATCGACCAGGTTGGTAAGATTATGTTTGTTGACAGAGTTTACACATCATAGGCTCCTAACATTCTTAAGGACGGTTTCGAGTATGGTTCAATTCTTGAGAAGGTTAGATGTGAAGTTCCTGATGCTCGTGACAATGCTACTTGGGACCTTTTCAATTATCCTAAGGACGGCGGCGCAGCTTATCCTGACCCATTTGAGCTTTCTAAGCCAAGTGCAACAGCTAAGTTCTACAACTCAAAGGCAACATATGAGATTCCTATCACACTTACAGATGTTCAGCTCCGTGAAGCATTCCAGAGCGCTTCTCAGTTCGGCTCATTCATTTCTATGATTGAGAACAGAATCAGAATGAAGATGACTCTTTGCAACGATGGTCTTATCATGGCTACTATTGCAAACCTTATGGGTCAGAAGTTCAGACTTGGCGCTAACGTAAACCTTCTTGAAGCTTACAAGGCAGTTAATGCTTCTGCTACAGTTACAGCTGCTACAGCTCTTGTTGATAAGGAGTTCCTTAGATTTGCTTCTAAGACAATTGCTCAGTACAAGAAGTACCTTGCTACAGCATCTACTCTTTACAACGGCGACGGTACATCAAGCTACTTGACATTTACTCCTGCTGATAGACTTAAGTTCATTGCTAATACAGAGTTCTCTAAGTCTCTTGACGCATACCTTTACAGTGATACATATCACAATGAGTTCGTTAACCTTCCTGGTTATGAGGAAGTTGCTTTCTGGCAGGGTACTGGTACATCTAATGATGACAGACTTAAGATTGATGTAACTGTTGATGACGGTTCTACTGGTACAGAAGTTGTTCGTGATGGTATTCTTGCAGTAATGTTCGATGACGAAGCCGCTGCAGTTTGCAACCAGAACTTCCGTGTTACATCTGCTTACAACGGACGTGGAGAATACACTAACTACTTCTACAAGTGGGATGCAATGTACATGAATGATTTGCTTGAGAACTGTGTTGTTTTCAACATCAGCGATTACAGTAACGGTGAGACATTTACTGGTGACAGCGCTCCTGATAACTGGGATACAGTTTATGCAGTTGCAAATTCTCCTTACTATATTGCTGACGAGAGTGGTACTGTTACTATTAATGGTAAGACATACACACAGCTTAGTGCTTCTGATAAGTCTACTGCAGAGGGTTACAGCTGGGCTGATTACAAGGGCAAGGAAATCGTTAAGAAGATTGCTTAATTAAAAATTTAATAAAACTGAATAAGGGGTGGCAATAGCTACCCCTATTTCATTAAGGTGGTGAATTAAATGGGTTTTACATTAGACCTCTATAAAAATACTGATGACCCAAAGGTTGTAAATAAAACTCCTGGTGTTGTTCAGAGAGAAGTTACTTGCAATCCTTATGGAGCAGTTAATTTAGTTAATCCATAGTTAGAAATTGACTATAATGCCACAGCTCTTGAATGTAATTATTGTTATGTCGGTGCTTTTGGTCGTTGGTATTTCATTAATGATATTACAATAACACCAGCCCAAAAAATGATTTTAAGTTGTTCAGTTGATGTACTTTACACTTTTAGGGATTAGATTCCAAACTTGAAAGCTTGTATTGTTAGGTCAGAATCAATTGGAGCTCCTACTTATGTTGTTGATGACAGATTGCCTATCAATCCTGTTGTTAAGGACTTCAAAACAGCAGAATTTAGTGGAGGCTTTACTCCTTCTTATAATAACTCTGATAAGACATTACTTATTAGAATGGTGTGAGGTGAGAATAGACAATGAGTAAAATTAATACTGCTTACTGGGGCACAAATGTTGGCCCTGCAGAAATTGGCGGTTATACAATGTCTTATAATGTTAGCTCTAACAATATTAGAAACTTAATTGCCAATGGAACATATGACCCTAATACTGATAGCTTCGACTTATCTGTAAGCCCTTGGGGTATAGGTTATTCCGCCGCAGGAAATAGAGGACAAATTGTCCTTTTACGTAACGGTACAAGAGATGGCGCCGCGCCAGGTGTTTTCACTAAGATAATATTTGATGGTATGGATAAGGAAAATTCAAACCGTCCTTTTGCTTTAATTAACAAAAACCACTATTTCCGTGATTCTTTTAGATGGTTACAATCACGTGTTGGTGGAGATATAACTGTTGACAGCCAGAATTATATGAAAAATGCTGCTGTAACTTACGATTCAGAATATCTTTCACAAAATAGTACAACAAATGGCTGTTTATCACTTGCAAAAGTTGCAACATATCTGGACTACCAGAAATACAAGTTATAGATTATAGGTTTTAGTTATATCAATCTTGATACAGGTGCAATATCTGGTTATAATTTTAAAAATGCAAACGAGACAGTAGAACAGGCAAAAACACGATTTGAAAATTTTTCATTCCCTGAGCATATGGCGATTGTCTGCATTAGACTAAGTATGGTGGGCTATGCTGCTTATAGTGGTTCACCAACTGGCTGGTCTACAAATTCTGAGATAGGTCAACCTGGTAATGGTATACAATTAAGAGGACATAGTATTGGTAGTTGTATAAACTTTAATCAAATAACAGCTACAGCTGATGATGAGACAAAATTTAAGCTCTGCTTTACTTGGGACTTAGGTGTATATAATAACTATTATGATACAGACGCATATGCTAATGTCCCCTATCGTTATTGGAGTACAGACACTGCGGCAATGTGTTTCCCAGTTGAGGGAATGAATTATAGAACTGGCGGTCAGCCTACTTTCAATAGAATTTAGGTTAACGGTCTTGGTTTTAGTACTGATGACCAATATAGAAATACTAATATGGCAGGAAACTTCTGTGATAAAGAGCAAAGTTTTGGTGATATTACTTATAAATAGCGTCCTTTACTATATAGAATTGTAAATAGCCAGTTAATAGAAATTAAAGAAGGCGACGCAGTTGTATATGATACTTATAGTTATTATAGATTAACATCAATCTATGAAGTTAGTGGTTCTGATACTTTTACAAAAGCTCAAATACTTGCTCTTATCAAGCATGAGGTCGCTTTCTATGGATTTGAGTTCTATATTAGTTGGGGTAACGCTGCTGGCGGCACATTCGAAGTTGGTTCAGATGACCTTTACCTTCCTAAGTTTGATGAGCATCTTATCACTACTGGAAACTATACAAGTGGTACAGCTTCACTTTCAGAGCCTAATGCAACATGGAGTAATGTCTTTGGTGATGATATGCCGGATTATGATTATGAATATAATCCAAGTCCTCAGCCTAGTCCTGGTGGTGGAGAGACTCCATGGGATGATAATCCAATTACAAGAATTCAGGAAGGTTATTGGACTGGATTAGGCGGCACAACATATATGAGTTCCCTTAACGATTTTGCGGCTTGTCTTGGTGATGTAAAAGCTGCTATAAAACAAAGAAGCGATTCTTTGAAGACAATGATTTCGGCTGCTTTTACTAATCATCCTGACCCTATTGAGTGTTAGGCTGTAATTGAATCATATAAAAATTAGTTTATTTATGGCAATGGCGCAGATAAGGGTTATAATGATTTTACAAAAGGCGGTACATTAACAAACTATACTGATTGTGTTCTTTCAGTAATACGTTATCCATTTGATATTAGTGAATACTTTACAACAACTGGAATAGATAATCAGTTAATTTGGGGTAATGTTGTTACTCCGATTAGTAGTAGTGGAACTATAGTAACAACTGTCCGTTAGCTTAATGGATATCAGACTGGAAAAATACTATAGGGCGGTTCACTATATGTCGAGAAGAGATATGATAACTTCCTTAACTATGCGCCTTATACAACCGCAGAACTTTATATCCCATATTGTGGTTCAGTTCCTATTGACCTTGAAGTTTTTGCAGGTCATACAATTTAGGTTAAATATCTTGTTGACTGGTTCTCAGGCGCTTGCTTAGCTCTTATTTATCGTGACTCAGTTGTTGTAGACCAGATTCCAGGACAGATTGGTACATCAGTGGGAATTGTTGCAGAAGACATTCAGTCTTATCAGAACGCAATGTTCAATGGTTCTCAGACACTTAAAGCTCAAAAAGCTGCATTAAGAGGTTCAATCGTTAATGGTATGGGACAATCAATGGATTAGCTTAGTGGTGCAATTGGTAATGTTGCCACAGCAATTCTTGGAGGAGAACCTTCTTCTTCAAGTTCTCAGTCAGGCGGCGGAGCGTTTGCAAGCGGTTTTGGTACAGGCAATGCTATTGCTTAGAATTACCAGAACGTTAAAACTGCTAAATATAATCTTGACCATACAACAATTGACTTTAAACAGATTGGTTCAAATGGTCCTTCTTTAGGCTCTTGGAATGAGCAGGTATGTAGACTTGTTCTTTACTACCCAACATTCCTTCCTGAATACAATCCTTCAGAATATGGACACACTGTTGGATTTGCTTGCTTATTCAACAAGACATTATCAGACTTTAGCGGTCTTACAGTTTGCTCTTCTGTAGATACGTCAGGACTTACTGACGCTACAGAATCAGAGAAAACATTAATTGAAGACGCACTTAAATCTGGTGTTTATTTGTAATAAAAAGCCCCGAAGGAGTAATCCCTCGGGGTTATTTTTTTATGTGTAAATGAAATCAATCTCAAAACCTTTCCAATAAAAAGTTCTCGTTCTATTAACCCAGAACTGGTCTGTATCATAGTTATAGCACCAGCGCTCGGGATATTCTCTCGAAAGTTCTGCCGCCTCATCAGGGGTTGTTGCAAGCAAATCTCTTCTGTCAATCTCTTCCCACTTTGTACCAGCTTTAACCTCAATAGGAAAAGCATTTGTGTAAAGAACCATTGCAAACATTGCCACGGCAACAATAATTATAGTTTTAAAAATCTTCTTCATAAGAAGTCCTCCTTTATCTTTTCTATATATATTATACTATAAATTATAGAAAAAGTCAATTATTTTTTAATTAAAAAAGTTTCATGTTATTTACTTCCTATAACCAGTTTCTTACAATTTCGCCTGTTTCATTTGAATTGAAGCAAATTGCCTTTTTAACGAATAATTGAGCTATAAGTCTATGAAGTTCTGTTGGCTGGTCCTTAAGGAATCTAACATGGCAAACTGAAGTAGTAAAGTCATCTGTATAGAATGGAGTTAAATCACCAATTTCTACGTCTTTAGTTTGTGGGTGAATAAAGATGAAAAGGTCATTACAATACTTCTTAACAGCAGGATGAATAATTTCGCCGCAAAGCAATTGTTCACCAAACTAAATATAGAAACGAGCCAATATATCTTCCTCATAGATTTTATAAGGCGGACGAGGATAGAACTAAAGTTCCCATGCACCAGTTGTAATCATTTCAAGCTGAGGGTTATCAAAAGCAAAATACTTTGAAGCAACTTTCTCAGTAGCCTTAACAGGGTCACAATATTCAACAGCAACAGTTAAATCTGCATTGTTATAAGTATAGACATAAACTTGACCTTGCGGCATTGACTCTATATCTTTAAGACCCATTTCTTCAAAATAAGGGCAGTATCTATTAACAGTATTGGCGCACATATAGATTACTGTATTACTTCTGTTACGGATTAATGAAGATAAAAGGTTACAATACTGAACAAACTCATTCTGTAAATATCCGTTTCTTGTCATAAACTCGTCGAAAAGAACTAAATGAATTTCGCCGCGGTCCTAACCTTTTGTATGTTCTGCTGTATTAATTGAAGCGGTAACACAGAAAGCCTCTGGGTCTTTCTTATCAATCTTGCCGTCCTCATCTATGTGCGCCAAGTGGAACTCTTTTGCTCTATAAAAGACAGTGTTATATTCGCCGCCAGAGAGCTGTTCAATTAATTGGTAGTGCGGCGCAAAGAGAGAGTTCAAATTCTTAGGCTGAATGTCTTCATCCCAACGTCTTATATAAGCACTTCTTTCGCCGCGAACAAAGTAATTCTCAATCATGTGCTTACACACACTGTAGGTCTTACCGTTGGAACGCTGACCTATGATAAGGCGATAGACAGCATTAGTTGCGTCTATCGGTTCTATATCATAATACATCTTGAGTTCCTTATCTTCCTAAACCTCTTCTTCTTTCTTAAAGCGATTACGCCATAAATTCTTTAAACTAAGTTTCATTTTGATTCCCCCTTTAGTGCCTGATAAAATTCTTTCCATGTGTTATATTTATTAAGCTAATGTAAATATAGCCTCATTGCTCTATGACCATGTCCATCTGTAGGTTCAATATATTTATTTAAGTTTTCACGGGTTAACCATTTTAATTTATGTCCTGTCTTAGCATTATAAACAACCTGGTCAGTTTTATCAAATAAATAAATCGAATCACCAAAGCCAAACATATATCCATGATGACCTTGTGATTTCAGCTCCTCAACAAGTGCCATAACTTTTTCTTTTTTCATTTTGATTCCTCCTCATATGGATTAAAGTAATAAAGTGAAGTTTCTCTTTTCTGAGCCTTAAATAATTCTTCTTTATCAACTTTATCTAAGTATTTAAATTCAACTCTATTTTCTTTTCTTTCAATTGTATATCTCATCTGCGGAATTTTCATGTTAACTGAAAAATGTGAAAATGGCTTCTTTTTCTTTAGTAGCCACTATTTAATAACTTCTGTATCTGCTCCTGCCGCTTTAACAATTAACTCCCATTCGTTTGTCTCTTCATTTAGTTTTTCACATACATACATTTTAACGGCAACTGATTTAAAATTTCTATACTGCCCTTGATTAATCCATTCTCCTAATAGAGGCGCTGGAATTGAACCTTTCTTTTCCTCTCTTATCTCTTTATTATGTTCTTCGATTATCTTAATTCCTTCTTCATTAATAAACCATACGCTATCAGTATCACCATAAACAACATTATCAAATCCTATTTTATTAACCACATTAATCAATTCTGCTCTTGCATATGCAGCAACCCATACACCTACGTAATATGGAATACCTCTTTTCTTTAAATCAAACTAAATCTTTTCTAAACTTTTTTCTTCATTTTCTACTACTTCAAAATCATTTTCTTCTTCTACATAAATAGTTTTACTTGCATACTCAAAAGCTTTTATCGGCTGTCCGAATACAAGCTCTGCTCTTGTTTTATAAATTTCTTTTGCAAAAGTTCCGCTTTTCTAACATTCTTTACAGGAGAAAAGAAATTCAAACATTTTTAAATAGTCTTTAGATAAGCGTCTATGTCTTGTATAATATAAACGACCGGAATAACATTCTTCCCATTTGAAAATAGTTTTAAACCATTGCATATCAACATTTGTTAATAGTAATGACCAACTGCACATTTGTCCTTCGATTGGAGTTCCAAATCTTTGAAGATTTAAATGGAAGTCCTATTTATATTGAAGTTTAATAAAATCAAAACTACCATACCAACAATAATATCCATCTTTAATAATTTTCTAAATTTCCTTTGGGTCCTCTGTCCATTGGAACTTTTCCATAGGAAATGTTTTTCTAAAAAGGAGTCCTAAATAATCTGATTTAATATCATAATGAAAAATATCGGGAATTGTATCAAAACTAAATTTCGGATTTCTAAAATAGAAACCAGCTTTATCGAACCAACGCACATATTCTAATTCTTCTTCGTCTTGCGGCACAAGTTCTGAACAATAATTATAGCCCCAGGAATAGTAGAGATAGTTCTAATTGTAAATATCTTTCCACATTTCTTTTGATAAAGTCCATTTGTAGTGATTCTTTAAACTTAACTTATTCTTATTCTATTTACCGTTTTCTCCATGATTAAAATTGCTTCTACAAATTTCAAGTCTTTTTAGAAAATCTGCTCCATTTTCAACTTTCTTCCAAAAATTATCCCAATTTCTTAATTCAATATTATCATCAATTTCAATAAAGAAGAAATCCTATTCTGAATTTGCAAAGAAAGCTTTATCTTTAAAATTAACAAAGTTCTTTGCTATATGAATAAACCACTTAATTCTTTTTACAAATACCACATTTATATCTGAACTAAGTGTTTTCGCCGCATTGAAAAATTCTTCAAATCCCTAACCTTCAATTAAATCATTTAAATACCATAGTTTCCATTTTCCAATGTCAGTGCTCTCATTAACAATTTCCCAGTTCAATGCGGCGGCATTTTCATTATATTGTCTATTATTATTCACTAAATGCCGCCTCCTCAATTAAAAATCAATAGTAGGTTCGTCTGCTAACCTTTGAGCACGTTTCTTCGCGCTCATTTCCATCCATTTATCTGCTTGTTCAAGAACCTTTTTCATTTCTGGTTCTGTTAATATACTTGACATCCATGAAGCCTAATCATAATTATCAACAAAGTTTCTTGGTTTAATTATTCCTCTGTCAACATAATCATGATATTTAGCCATAAGAGCGCCAATTTCTTCTTTCTGAGAATGTTCATCATATTCTTTTGCAACTCTATTCTGTCTTAAATCTTTTACCTGTAATTGATTTAGCTCTTCCTATAATTTCGCATATTTCTTAAGGTCTGTCTCTGTCCATTGGTTCTTATTAGCGCCGCGGCGTCTACTTCTATCTTTGTTTTCAAGTGCTTCTATCTCTCTTTGAATTTCAGGGATGCGCCAGTTTCTCCATGCTTCCATTTCTCTTGAAAGCTTTTCTCTTTGTCCATAAAGCTTTGCTGCCTAAATTAACGTTGAAGCTCTTCTACTGGTAATCTTATTATATTGTTTTTCTTTTGCCTAATAGCCTTTAATTGTCATTGGGTTCTTACGAGCTCTTGGTTTACTTGTTTTCTTTGGTAAGTATTTAGAACGTCCTTTCTTACCTGGCTTAGTTTTGAATTTCATTTGACCACCCCTTAAATATCTTTAATTTGTGCTATTGCTTGATTGATAACCCATAAAAAGCTATCTAATGAACAATCCTCAATTGCTACTGCCGGTCTCCCATCAACAGTTGTGATAGAATAAGAATTAGCTTTAATTGCTCTTAACATTTCAATAGTCTCTTCTTTAATATCCATTTCAATCCCTCCAGTTATAATTAACAATATAGTAGTTATAGTCGTCGTCTTTTCTTATGAGTGTGAGCCAATCTTTTAATCTTTCAACATCAGGAACTTTAGCCTTGCAAACCTAAATAACACCATCTTTATTAGCTATCATTTTCAATCCTTCTAACATCATCTTATCTCTTTTATTATCTGGCTCATTAAAGTTTTCTCCGTTTTCCCACTTCTTTTTTACTTCGTAGTAATACTGTCTTGCATATCCCCAACTTTTCCAAGTCTCTAAATCAGGATATTTTCTGTTGTCTATAAAATACTGGTAAACTCTCTGTTTTGCTGTCATTATAATTCCTCCTGTCAGTTAAAGGAACTGACACCTTAATCTAAAAATTATCCTACTTGTAGTAGGAGGTAGCCCAGCGGTAATGGCGACCAACTGGGCCTTTATGAGTACCAGAGAAACCTCTCGATTTCCCTTTCATTTATAAAGTAGATTTTTTCTACCTTTTATCAAAAAAATTCATACCAACTTTAAGTCGAGACTTCGGGTTTTAAAAGAGTGGCAAAATCTTAGAAACCCTACAATCTCACCTCTTAAAGTTTTTGGGAAGAGAGGAGAATAAAATAGAAAGGAGTGAATATCATCTCCATATTCACTAAATTCAGAAGTTCGTCTCTTCCCCACTTCTGTAATTATATTATAACACAATCCGGCGAAAAAGTCAAGACTTTAGCTATCTCTCTTCCAACTTTAAAACTCTTTCATTTAATCCGCCGAGCTCCTATTTTAGAGAACCTACATCGTCTCTTAATCCTTCTAACGCGGCTAAAGTCTTTTCTGAGTTAGAGTTCTAAGTACCCATTAACTCAATGATTTTTTCTTGGTGTGAATACTCTAAAGCCTTGTTCTCATTTTTTGAGAAGAAAGACTTAACGAGTGTTGCGCCGGCAGTAATTAAACCAGCCAATCCGCCAAATATTCCACCAATTACAGCAACGCTGATAAATACTTCATTCATTAAGCATCACCCATTAATCCCATGTAGCAAGGAGCAAATAACGATTAAGGTCTTCGAAGAATTCCTTTAAAACGTTATAACGAGCAACTTCTCTTTCAGACTCAATCATCTGCTGTGAAGTAGTAACACCAATATTACCTTTACGATTTAACTGATAGCTATCATCACCGCGGTCCTTTGTATCGGTATATTCCTCACCATTGTAAATTGACTCTGATGCCTTTGGTTTTAATTTAGTTGTCTGAGTTGTATCACCATCATTACTGGTTTCTTTCCACTCATTTCTATAGGTTGCTGAATCATAAGTTGTTGACTGATGTTCAACACTACTATCAACTGTTTGTGAGTTAGTTACTGTATCGCTTCCTTCTGAAGTCCAGCTTGAGATATGAGCGTCCTGTTCATAAGCCTGCTCTCCTTCTGTTGGTGCAACAAGGTCAACCTGATTAGACTCAAAATTAAGTGTCTTACCTTTTGTATCAATAACATGAGAAAGAGTTTCAGTACCGTTCTGAGCTGTTTTAGTCTCTTCCATATCATAGTTACTGATTGGGTCATACTTAAATCCAATTGTATCGACAAGTTTTAAATACTTATCTGTATTTGCATTAATGAAAAGCTGAATTTGGTCACTTAACCAAGCGCCGCAATAATCATAAGCTTCTGCTTCAGTAGCAATTAATGAACGTGCCATAGTTGAACTATCATGTACGCTATAAACATAACTGTCTACAGGCGGCAAAGCTTTACCAATTCTTCTTTCACCATACCATTCAATATATGCTTTCTTTAAGTCTGCATATTCAAAATCAAGGTCATAGTGGTATTTAATTGGCTATGATTCCTCATCAAATTCTGAAGGAATTGTTCCATCAAACAAATGACAACCATAGAATAAAGGAAGAATTGTTGAGCCGGCATCATATGACCAAAGCTCAGGAACCTCATAAGCCATTTCATTTACCTTTGGAAAATACTTTCTTGGTCTCATTCTTCCTTCACCTCGTCTTCTTCTTTAACTTCGTTGATATCTTCATCCTTAACTTCAACTGGGTCTTCCTGAACTCCATCAACCTGAAGTTCACCATTTTCTTCCTCGGTCTGATTAAGGTCTGTAACAACATCTTTATTAAGCTCAACCTTAATATCTGTACCAAAGAGCTCATTAATCTTCTCAACAGCGTCTTTCAAGTTCTTAATCATATTATAAACACTTACATCAAGTGAGCCTGTCATAAGTTCTGTCTCTGCTGTATTAACTCTTTCACGTTTCATATTCCAGTTGCCAGCAATTCCAATCTCATTGTAGAATGAAGCAAGAATATACTGGTGAGCTTCAATTAATGTCATAATAGTATTATTCTGGCCTGAGCCTCCAAGAGGAGTGGCTGTAATCTTATTTAAAATATCCTCTGAAAGAACTCTATAAGGCTTGCCGCCATAGATATCTTTAAGAACTTCCTCTGCTGCTTCGGCTAAAGCTTCTGTATCTGCTGTGAAAGCAACAGCGGCTCTACCATTAATCTGAGCTACATTAAGTGAACTAATATTATCTGCAAGAAGTCCTGCTGTCTGATAAATAAGTCCATATAAGCCGCCATGAGCAGCTGGTGTTAACTCATAGTCAATATCAGTTAAAGCCATAAGAACGCCGTCAAGACCGTCAATTGATTCATTGCCATCTCTATTTCTAATTGTCAAAGTCTTTGAACCTATAATAGGATTAGCAACGATAAAAGTCTAAGGCTCGTAATAAACGTTAGGCTCTCCACCAGGAGCGCCATTAAGCGCATATAGACGTCCCTAATGGTTAAACCAACAAACCTTACCATTAAGAATAAGCTATGTCATTAAAAAGCGTTCATCAATTGTCTCTGGCAAATTCTCCCATTTAAATAATGACAAACACTTATTTGTTAAAAGCTTGAAATATGTGTGAAAGTTCTGTTCTACGTCGCATACTCCATTATAACTAATAGGAATTCCGTAAAGCATTACAAATCACCTCTTTTAGCTTGAATAAACGGTCTTTCCGTCAATAATAAGCTGAATCTTAGATTTTGCAGGGGTATTTGCTACCTCTCCTTCAAACTTAGTCCCTCTCTGGAATGTGCTTATATTATCATTACCAGTTCTCTCGTCGCCGAACCAGTGTGAATTCTTATAGCCGCCTAAATGTCTAATATCAACATGGCAAGCACCTGACATCAAACCAATACCTCCGAAGCCAATTCTTTCTGCAGCCTCAGCAATATCTTCAGCAGTATACCAATTTCCGTTCTGCTTTTGAACCTTAATGTCTGCGGCATAACCTAATGTATGAGCATCTGAAGGTGAACCACCAACTCTAACTGAATGAGTAGGACAACGATAACCTGATGTTACTATAATAACCTTTGCGTTCATTAGCTTAAAAAGCTTTTCAAGCATATCAACAAGTCTCTGGTCTATTTTATTGCCGCCACATCCACATTTACAAGTGAACTCAGATGAGTCAAAATGTTCTGCTAACTTCATTATATATCACCCCTACTAATCGTAGTAAATTTTCTCTCTCTATATCTAATGTATCTTTTCTAATATAATTATACAACAATTTGCGACAAAAGTCAACACTTCAACTCCTATCCTACAACGTAATCTAAACATCGTATGGCAGGTAACGG
>JAZSHA010000115.1:0-8648 GCA_045533025.1 Oscillospiraceae bacterium | reverse complement strand
TTTCTGCACCTCGATAAGGTTCGGCATTTCGAGAGCTTCATTAATCTTACTGAAACTCATTCTCGTCGTTTTACCGAGCTGCACCGGCTTGACATTCACCATAGGCGGGTCCCTCCTTATTTTTTTGCGGGGATAGAACATATTCCGAAAATATTTTTTCGGAATTATTGCAATCTTAAAAGTAATGTGTTATACTATATATAACGTCAAAACGGCATAAGATTACATTATGATACAGTATATTATTATACAACAATATTCAAGTATTGTCAAGGACTTTTCCACGATTTCTTTAATTTATTAAAAATAACCGTATTCGCACTTAAATCGAATACGGTTATTTTTTATTTTATACAAAAAACACAACATTTTGTGGTTGGCATTATTGACCGCCCCAATATTTACGATCGAGGCTTCTGAACTGGACAGCCTGTGCGATATGTGCCTTATCTATCACTGCGGAGCCGTTCATATCGGCAATTGTTCGTGCAACCTTCAATATTCTGTCATAGGCACGGGCAGAAAGTCCCATCTTCTCAAACACGTTTTTCAGCGTTTCCTTTGCCCTATCGGTCATAACGCATACTTCCGAAAGCATATCGGAGGTAATTCTTGCATTGCAGGTAACCTTTGTACCCTTAAAACGTGCATTTTGAATTTCTCTTGCAGCCTGCACGCGCTCTCTTATCTGTGCGGAGCTTTCCTCTTTTGCTGTCGAAGAAATATGCTCAAACTCAACGGGAGGAACTTCGACGTGTATATCAAATCTATCTAACAGTGGTCCACTTATCTTTGAGAGGTATGTAGAAACCTGTTTCTGTGAACAGGTACATTTTCTTGTTGGGTGTCCGTAATAACCACAGGGACAAGGATTCATTGCGGCAACAAGCATAAAGCTGCAAGGGTATGTAATAGCACCTGCCGCACGTGAGATTGTAACTTGCTGGTCTTCAAGCGGCTGTCGGAGAATTTCAAGTGCAGGACGCTGGAATTCGGCAAGCTCATCGAGGAACAGCATACCATTATGTGCAAGGGATATTTCACCCGGACGGGGAATTGTTCCGCCGCCTGCGAGACCTGCTGAGGAAATTGTATGGTGGGGACTTCTGAAAGGACGTGCAGTAACAAGTGGGTGCTCCTTATTTACAAGACCAGAGACAGAATGGACGTTTGTGGTTTCGATTGACTCCTCGAATGTCATAGCGGGGAGAATTGTATTAAGACGCTTGGCAAGCATTGATTTACCCGAACCAGGGCTGCCAATCATCAAAATGTTATGTCCGCCTGCAGCGGCATATTCGAGAGCCTTTTTAGCGGCGTACTGTCCTTTTACGTCAGCAAAATCAAGGGTATCGAAACGCTCCTCGGGTTTGATTTCATAGGGACGCTGAGGAAGAATTATTTCCTCACGGCTGAAATGCTTGATAAGCTGTCCTGCATTTTCGACGCCGTACACGGTTACGCCATCAACAACGCTTGCTTCGTAGGCGTTATCGGCAGGTACAAACACATTTTCAAAACCAGCTTTCCTTGCGATAAGCACCATAGGAAGGACTCCGTTTACTGGTCTTACGTCGCCATTGAGAGAAACCTCTCCAATAAATGCGGATTTTGAGATATCCTCCCGAATATGCCCCATTACGCATAATAATGCAACGTAAATTGCAAGGTCGTGGACGCTTCCCGATTTTCTTGTATCGGCGGGCGCAAGGTTTACTATTACTTTTGCAAGAGGAAAAGCAATATTGCTGCCTCTTAATGCTGAACGTATTCTTTCACGGCTTTCCTTTACAACGGTATCGCCGAGACCAACTATATCAAAAGCAGGTGTGCCCTTGCTTGTTTCAATTTCTACTTCCACGGGAAATGCGTTAAGCCCGAAAAGCCCGAGACTGTTGACTTTGGCAAACATAACTTATTCCTCCACTTCATTAATATGGCTGTTACACCATTCCAATATATCGTTATATACTTCAATTCTGTTTATTTCATTAAGCAGTTCGTGACGTGCTCCGTCATAAAGCTTCATTTTCACTTCTGTGCAGCCTGCACTTTCAAGCACATCAAAAAGTTCACGTGGACCTTTACCCCACTGTCCTATTGAGTCAGCTTCACCACCTAATATAAGTATCGGCTTATCTTTTGGGATTGCATCAACGCACTTTCTGTCCGTTGTGTACATAAACAGTTTTATCAGGTCGCAGAATGCACTTACTGTAAACATAAAATTGCATTTCGGGTCATCATAGAATTTATAGACAAGCTCATCATCCCTCGTGAGCCACGCAAATTTATTTACGGGGTCATCAATTCTGGAATTTGTATACCCATAAACAGCTTTTTCAATCAGCTCCGAACGGCACATATCTCCGCTTGCTCTGCGGATTGTATC
Source organism: Oscillospiraceae bacterium (assembly GCA_045533025.1). Classification (GTDB taxonomy): domain Bacteria; phylum Bacillota; class Clostridia; order Oscillospirales; family Ruminococcaceae; genus RGIG8773. The sequence goes on along the minus strand of JAZSHA010000115.1, from coordinate 6,256 downwards.
AGCCATTGCCATTGCGGTATCAAGCTTTACTTTTGTATTGAGTGCGCCGAGGAGAATTACACCATTATAAAGGTATCCGCATTTTGACAGTGCAACTCTTGATGTAAGTGAGCCGAGGCTGTGTCCGATTAAAAAAAGCGGTATATCGAGATACTGCCTCTTGATTATTCTTGTCATTTTTATGGTATCCTTTACGAGATACTGCCACCCCTTCTGCCGCGCAAAATAGCCGAGATAATCCTCATTAAGAACGGAATTGCCGTGCCCCAGATGGTCATGGCCGCAGACTACATAACCATTCTCACAGAGAAAAGCTATAAAATTGCTGTATCTTTCAATATATTCGCACATACCATGTACAAGCTGGATAACCGCTTTGGGTTCGCATTCAGGTTTGTACACATAATATGCAATTATATCAGTTTGGTTTGAGCTTTTGAAGGTAGCTTTATATTCACTGGGACTCATAAATCTGCCCTGCCTTATTAATATAGTATACATAAAACATTATATCACTCTTTCTATAAATTAACAAGAGTTTATACAAAAAATTTGTTCTGGAGGAAAAGTATACAATTTTTCTCTTTATTCCGAACTTTTTTTAGCTGTTTTACTCTTAATTTTGCCCTAACAAATAAATAGTTGTTAAAAATTTTTAAAACCTATTTTCAAGAGAAAAAATTTGTGGTATACTATATCATATTATGCTGGTAAAGCAATAATCGGTTAGTTTATCATATTTCTATTTGACATGGAGGTATTTTTTATGAACGAAAAGGAGCTCTACGCACTTTGGTGCGAAAAGGCAGTTGATGACCCCGACTTGCAGACTGAACTCAAGTCTATTGCCGATGATGATGAGGCTATCCTCGACAGATTCTATCGTGACCTTGAATTCGGTACAGGCGGTCTCCGTGGTGTAATCGGTGCAGGCTCATACAGACTTAACATTTATACAATCAGACGTGCTACTCAGGGTCTTGCTGACTATGTTAAGGAAGCTTTCCCTGTTAATCCTTCCGTTGCTATCGCTTATGACAGCCGTATCAAGTCCGATGTTTTTGCTAAGGAAGCTGCTGCTGTTCTTGCTGCAAACGGTATCAAGGCTTATATATACAATGAGCTTATGCCTACTCCTATGCTTTCCTTTGCTGTTCGTGAACTGAACTGCAGTGCTGGTATTGTTGTTACAGCAAGCCACAACCCTGCTAAATACAACGGCTACAAGGTTTACGGTTCTGACGGTTGTCAGCTTACTCTCGGTGCTGCTGAAATCGTGCTCAAGAATATCAACAACGTTCCTATGTTTGATGGTGCAAAGGTTATTCCTTTTGAAAAGGGACTTGAAGACGGCACTATCGAATACATCAAGCAGGAAGTTATCACAAATTACATCAACAAGGTTGCTGAACAGGGCATTCACACTGACCTTTGCGCTGCAAGTGGTCTGAAGGTTGTTTACACTCCTCTCAACGGCACAGGTAACAAGCCTGTTCGTATGATTCTTAACAAAATTGGTATTACAGATGTTACTGTTGTTCCTGAACAGGAATATCCTAACGGTAACTTCCCTACCTGCCCGTTCCCTAACCCTGAAATCAAGGAAGCTCTTGCTCTCGGTCTTAAGCTTTGTGAAAGCGTACAGCCTGACCTGCTCCTTGCTACTGACCCTGACGCTGACCGTGTAGGTATTGCTGTTCCTGACGGAAAGGGTGATTATGTTCTTTTCACAGGTAATGAAGTTGGCGCAATGCTCCTTGAATACATCTGCGCTGAAAGAACAAAGCTTGGAACAATGCCTGAAGACCCGATTGCTGTAAAGACAATCGTTACAACAGATATTGCTAAGGCAATTGCTGAAGAATACGGCGTTAAGATTATCGACGTACTCACAGGCTTCAAGTTTATCGGTGAACAGATTGGTTTCCTTGAAGACAAGGGTGAAGAAGACCGCTACATCTTCGGTTTCGAGGAAAGCTACGGTTATCTTGCAGGTTCTTACGTTCGAGACAAGGACGCTGTTGTTGCTTCAATGCTTATCTGCGAGATGGCTGCATTCTATCGCACAAAGGGTATTTCAATGCTTCAGGCTCGTGAAAATATGTACAACAAGTATGGCGTTTACACTCACACTCAGAAGTCATTCACTTGCGAGGGTGCAACAGGTATGCAGAAAATGAAGGAGCTTATGACAATGCTCCGTACAGATACTCCTAAGGAAATCGGTGGTCTTGCTGTAATCCGTTTTGACGATTATCTTGCAAGCACTTCTGTCGACTGCAAGACAAGTGATAAGACAATGCTTACACTTCCTAAGTCTGATGTTCTTACATTTGCACTTGAAGGTAATGCTTCCGTTATTATCCGTCCTTCAGGTACTGAGCCTAAGATTAAGGCTTACTACACAACAACAGGTGCAACAAAGGCTGAGGCTGACGCACTTGAAGAAAAGATTTCCGCAGATTTCCAGAGAATTCTCGGTTTCTAAGAAATACAAGGCTCATTGTTCCGTAAAGGCAATGAGCCTTTTTTAATAGAGGTGACATTATGACTGTTAAGAATAAAATCGGAAAGGCTGTTTCGTTCTTATTCCTTGCAATTGCAGTTATTAATCTTTTAGTTATTGTGCTGACTTCTGCGCTGATGCCTGTTGTTCTGTTGATTGTTTGCACGGTTTGTTTTATAATTGCATTCAGAAGGCAACAGTATACTGCAAAGACAATTGCACTTGAACTTTTTACGGCGGTAATTCTGATATGTTTTATATTCGTAACTTCTGTTATTTGGGGAGGTATGAAGTGGCAGTATCCTTTTCAGCGTTGGTACATTGAATTTATGGCAAATGATGACACAGATGGATTTTTTCCTGACAAGCTCCCTGATGACGCTGAAAATTTCCGTACGGAATATTGTCCGCCTATGATGCAGGCAAGCGGTTACTATTATATCTGCTTCAATACGGAGGATATCGAACTGTACAAGGATTACACAAAAAATGCGGTGTTTTCATTTACTATGGAGGAATATAATAACGGTCTGTCAGAGGAAAATTCTGCAAAATTCAACGAGCTTACAGAAGATGGTCACGGGTTGGAATTTTATGTGAACGCACCTTATTGCATTGATAAATCCAAAAGCAACACGGAAATCCATATAATTAACTCAAATTTTTACTGGAATCACCCTCATACAAACATTATTTTTATCAATTATGATGAAAAGATGATTTGTTTTTATAGTGTTGGATAAATTCTCTTGACAGTACGGATAAAAAAGCATATAATAATTTATGTGCGTTTTTTTGAGATATTATGTCTGAATTTGAAAGGATTTCTGCAATTATGAAAACAAAGGCTTATAATATTTATCGCAAATGCTTTCCTCAGCTTCCATTGGAGGAAGAAATGTTCCTGAAGCTGATTGATATGGAAAGCTGCAAGCTTATCCCTCATTATGAACACGAAGTTCTTGCAGGCTATGGTGTTGTTAAAGGTAATTGTATCCGCCTGTTATGTGTTGCTCCCGATTATCGCGGACGCGGTATAGGCAGTAAGCTTATGAAAAAGTGTGAGCAGTATATTGCTGAAAACGGCTTTGACAAGGTTATTCTCGGAGATAAGGGCTCAGAATTCTTCATTGGTGCGGTTACTCCCGAAAAGCAGTGGAATGATATGCGCAACCGTTTCTTTGAACGTGAAGGCTACTCCGCTAAAAATGGCTGTCTTGAAATGAAGATGAATCTTGCTGCTTTTGACTATGAAAAACTTGATATTCCTGCTTGTCCCGATGATGTTACTTTCGGTTATCTTGACAAGTACGAAAAGACTGAGCTTATTGAGGCTGTTGGAAAGGTAAGTCCTGATTGGGTTGAATATTTCACTATGGAAAGTCCTGTTTTTGCGGCAAAAAAGGACGGTAAGATTGCAAGCTTTTGCATTGTTGATGAAAACGCTGATACAATTATCAGCACGGGCAACAACAATGTAGGTATGATTGGCTGTGTTGGCACTGTTCCCGAAATGAGAAGAAACGGCATTGGTCTACGTATGGTTGCAAAAGCTATGGACGACATCAAGGGCAAGGGCTGTGACGATGTATTCATTCACTTTACTTATCTTGACTGGTGGTACGGCAGACTCGGTTTCAAGACTTTCCTGCACTACTGGTTTGGTGAAAAGGAGTTAAACAAGTGATTATTACACATGAATTTTTTGACAGCGAGGTTCCTGCTGAGGCAAGAAAAATCCGTCAGGATGTTTTTATGACCGAGCAGGGATTTTCCTATGAATTTGACGAAAATGACTATATAAGCGTTCACATTCTGCTTTGCTGTGACGGTGTTCCTGCGGGCACGGGCAGACTTTTCAAGGACAAGGACGGCTCGTGGCACGTTGGGAGAATTGCTGTGAGAAAGGAATTCCGCGGCAAAAATCTTGGTGAAGAAGTTATGCTTCGTATTGAGGATAAGGCTCGTGAGCTTGGTGCGGACAAAATTGTGCTTTCGGCACAGTGCAGGGTTCGCGGTTTCTATGAGAAGTGTGGCTACACAGCTTACGGCGAAATTTATCTTGATGAGCATTGCGAGCATATCAGGATGGAGAAATTACTATAATTGTTAAGAATAAAGGGCTGAGAGCAAAAGCTAATTTTGCCTCAGCTTTTTTGTTGAAAACTCAACAATTATCGTTGACAAATCAACGTTTTATTGACATTTTAACTATATTTTTTGAATTTTTTTCGGTAATAGGGTTACAGAAAAGTATTTACATTTTTAAAACAATATGCTATAATATATACGAATTATTATGCAATTCACCAGTTCAATCTATTACGAATGGAGATTTTTTTACTATGGCAAGGGATTACGTTATTGTTACTGACTCATGCGCTGATATGGACGAAAACTATTATAATATGAACGATGTCAAGGTTATCGGTCTGCATTACACTATCGGTATCAAAACTTACACACAGTGTTCAAGCGATGACCTTACAACTGAAAAATTCTACGACAGAGTCAGAAGCGGTGTTCTTCCGAAGTCTTCTCCCGTTACATATGAAGATGCACTTGAGCTTATGGAAGGAATTGCTGCTGACGGAAAGGATATTTTCTTCATTTGCTTCTCCAGTGAGCTCAGTACAACTTATCAGACTTGTCAGATTGCTGCTCAGGACGTTATGGCAAAGTATTCCGATTGCACAATCAAGGTAATTGACTCCATTTCTGCGGCTCTCGGTCAGGGTCTCCTTCTTCACCTTTGCATTAAGAAGAAAAATGCGGGCACTACTCTTGAAGAGCTTGAAAAATACGCTGAACGTATGAAGGGTCACGTTGTTCATCTCTTTACTGTTGACAACCTCAATCACCTTCAGAGAGGCGGCAGAATTTCAAAGTTCTCTGCTGTTATGGGTACTCTCCTTTCCGTTAAGCCTCTGCTTTGTGTTGACCCAAAGGGTGGTCTTAATGGTTACGCTAAAATCAAGGGCAAAAAGAAAGCTCTTGACACAATGGCTGAGCACATGAAGGAAAAGTATCTCCCAGGTGAAAATGAGGAAATCTTCATTTCTGACGCTGACTGTCTTGAAGATGCACAATATCTCGGCAAGGTTATTATGCAGATGATGCCTGACGTTAAGCGTGTAAGATACGGCAAGATTGGTGCTGTTATCGGTTCTCATACGGGCGCTGACGCTATTGCTGTTGCTTTCATCGGTAAGAGCAGAACACCTGTTGAAAACTAAATATGATTTTTAATCCTGCATAGGTTATCTATGCAGGATTTTTTGTCATTTTAGCACATTTTTTGCAAAAAATCACTTCCATTTTTAATAAAAGTGTGATATAATATGTATATGTATTGTTTTTAGAAAGGATTTTTGACTATGAAAAAGCTTATGCTTGGTAATGCTGCCTTCGCAAGAGGGCTTTATGAGGCGGGAGTTACTGTAGTTTCAAGCTACCCTGGTACTCCTTCCACTGAAATCACTGAATATGCGGCTGAATATGATGAGATGTACGCTGAATGGGCACCTAATGAAAAGGTTGCGATGGAAGTTGCAATCGGTGCTTCAATTGCAGGCTCACGTTCATTCTGCGGTATGAAGCACGTTGGTCTTAACGTTGCTGCTGACCCACTCTACACAGCTGCTTACACAGGTGTAAACGGCGGTATGGTTATCGCTGTTGCTGATGACCCCGGAATGCACTCCTCTCAGAATGAGCAGGACTCCCGTCATCACGCCATTGCTTCAAAGG
>JAZSHA010000147.1:0-2233 GCA_045533025.1 Oscillospiraceae bacterium | reverse complement strand
TTCTCGGTCATGATGTTGAACTCATTCTGTCGTCGTTTCAGTTCGCTCATCTGCTTATTGATATGGCTGTTCTGTGCGCGTATTTTCTGCACTAGCGGAGCAAGCTCCTCATAAGGCTCTATAAGCTTGCTGTCGTTAAGGTCAATTGCATTTATAGGATTAACAATTCTCCTTGAAATTGTCCTTGAAATAAGGAGTGACGCAATTACAGCAAGGGTAAGTACAAGCACCATCGGCTTCATAACGTCAAGGACAAGAGCATTGACCGATTCAACCTCGGCGGAAATTCGTATCACACGCCCGTCGCTCATTTTCTTTGCATAGTAAAGAGTCTGCGTTCCGAGAGTGTCGGAGTAACGTGAGCTTATCCCCTCGTCCTGTTCAAAGGCTTCGGTAATTTCTTCACGCTCTGCGTGATTATCCATTTCATCCGGATTTTTTCTGCTGTCAAAGGCAACCGTTCCGTCTGAATTAATAATCGTAATACGGTTATCGGAAGAAGCAATGCTTTCAAGGTAGCTGTCATTTTCAGCAATAGCGTGAGAAATAAAGAAAGCCTGATTTTTCAGCTCGCCATAAACGCTGTTGTTGAATTGCCTGTACAGAATTGCTGTCAAAAAAATACTGCAAAGCAGCATTACTGCAAGAGCAACAGAAACAATAGCTCCGAAAATTTTACTTTTCATAGCCACTCTCCTTTGCAGCCATACGGTAGCCGATACCTCTTATGGTTTCGATATATTTTCCGCATTCGCCAAGCTTTGTGCGTAGAGTTTTTATGTGTACGTCAACCGTTCTGCTTTCACCGTCAAAGCTGTAACCCCATATTCCCGACAACAGTTCATCACGGGTAAAAACCCTGTCAATGTTCTTTATCAGCATTAACAGCATTTCGTACTCTTTAAGGGTAAGCGAAACGTCCTGTCCGTCAGCTTTGATAATATGCTTTTCGGGGCAGACATAAAGATTTCCGCAGATAAATTCCTGAGCAGAAGTCGGTTTTGTGCGGCGGAGCAAGGCTTTCACACGGGAAATAAGCTCCATTGTTCCGAATGGTTTTGCAATATAATCATCGGCACCGCTGTCAAGTCCCACAACCTTGTCATACTCCGTTGTCTTAGCGGTAAGCATTATAATAGGCAAGTCCTTTGTGTCGCTTCTTTTCCGCAGCTTTTTCAGAATTGTCAGACCATCTTCGTCAGGCAGCATTATATCCAGAAGCAGAAGCTCAGGCTTCTGCTTTTCTATTGCAGACCAGAATTCAGAAGGGTGTGAAAAGCCTGACGCTTCAAAGCCTGAATTGTTTAAGGCGTATGTTACAAAGCCTCTGATATTGTCATCATCTTCAAGCAGATATATCATAAAGATAAATTTTCCTTTCTGTGAACACCTGTTACGGAATATTCAACCCACTCTGCAATGTTTACAGCGTGGTCTCCGATACGTTCAAGATATTTCGCAATCATCATTATGTCAATGCAGTATTCGCCCATTTCGGCACCTTCTGCAATAAGAGAGATAAGCTCATTCTTCACCTTGATAAACAGCTCATCAACCTTATCGTCATCCATTATAACATATTTTGCGGAATTTGTATCATTTTTTACAAAAGAATTTATGCTGTCGCTTACCATTTTTACAGCCGCTTCCGCCATTTCCTTTATATGCACCTTACCGAACACGGTTTCATCGCCGATATGCCTTGTAATTTCTGCAATATCAGCCGCCTGGTCACCTATACGCTCCATATCGCTTATCATTTTAAGTGCCGAGGAAATAAGCCGCAGGTCCTTTGCAACAGGCTGCTGACGAAGAAGAAGCTTCATACAGAAGCCCTCGATTTCACGCTCCTTTTCGTCAATAGCTTTTTCAGTAACAAATGCCTTTTCAGCCATAAGGTCATCTCTGTCAAGAAGCGACTTTACCGCACAGGTTATAGCTTCCTCGCAGAGTGCACCCATTTTTATCAGCTCAATGTTAAGCTCATCAAGCATTTCATCAAATTTTGTTCTCATATATACTCCTTATCCAAATCTGCCAGTAATGTAATCCTCTGTACGCTTATCCTTAGGCATAGAGAAAAGTGTTTCCGTGTCAGAAAATTCAATCATATCACCAAGCAGAAAGAACGCGGTCATATCAGAATTTCTTGCTGCTTGTTGCATATTGTGAGTAACCATAATAATGGTGTATTTTTCTTTGAGCTGTACCGCCAAATCCACGATTTTTGACG
>JAZSHA010000095.1:0-2651 GCA_045533025.1 Oscillospiraceae bacterium | reverse complement strand
GAACAGACAAACTTTTTCATAATTGTATCCTCCTGAATTCTAATTAATTTAATTTTACTACATTATTTATTTTTGTCAACCCTTTGTGGGTTTCTTTACTGTACTTAAAGTATACCAAATCGGTATAGTTTTGTCAATACTCTTTTTAATGGATTTTATTACTATTTTGTGAATTTTATAATAAAATTGGATAATTATTACTGTAATTGTGACACTTTAAGGTAAATATTATCATTATCTGCCAACACTACAGCTTTATCTCCTTTTTTAACCGTACCGTCCAGAATGTTCTTTGACAGCATACTTTCTACAGTTGTGGTAATTTTTCTGCGAAGCTTTCTTGCACCTGTTTTGTCCAATCCGTCGGAAATAAGCGCGGAAATTGCTTCGTCGCTGAATTCAACGGATATTTCAAGTGCTTCAGCTCTTTTGCAAAGACCTGTCAGCATTTTTCGTGCAATACCCGAAAGCTGTTCTCTGCCAAGCTTGTTGAACACGATTATTTCGTCCATTCTTCCCACAAGTTCGGGGCGGAAACGCTTTTTCACGGCACCAAGCACGTCGTTCTTCACGCCGTTGTCAGGAGAGTTTGAAGCAAAACCAAGAGCATTCTTATCGCTGATATGCTCTGCTCCGACATTTGAGGTAAGGATAATAACCGTACTTCGGAAGCTGACCTGCCTGCCCTTGCTGTCAGTAAGGATACCGTCCTCCATAATCTGAAGGAGAATATTATAGATATCGTCGTGAGCTTTTTCAATCTCATCGAAGAGAATAACGCTGTATGGCTTCTTACGTACCTTTTCGGTAAGCTGTCCCCCATCTTCACAGCCGACGTATCCCGGAGGTGCGCCAATAAGCTTGCTGACGCTATGCTTTTCCATATACTCGGACATATCAAAGCGGATAAGCGCTTTTTCTGTTCCAAAAAGGCACTCGGCAAGTGCTTTGGAAAGCTCGGTTTTACCTGCTCCCGATGGGCCTGTAAACATAAAGCATCCCATTGGACGTGAGGGGTCTTTCAGTCCTGCACGGCTTCTTCGGATTGCGTCGGCAACAGCTGAAACGGCTTCGTCCTGACCGATTACACGCTGTTTAAGCTCGGCTTCAAGGTTAAGCAGACGCTTGCCCTCATCATCAGAAATTTTCGTAACAGGTATACCTGTTGCTGATGAGATAACCTCAGCAATACTTTCGGCTGTTATTATAACAGGCTTAGCTTCGCTGTCTGAATACCAGCTTGTAGCGCCATTTTTTCGGCGTACATTTGCGGCTGCGGCTTGCTTTTCAAGCATTCGTTTAAGGCTGTCTGCAAGCTCGCTAAGAGTTTGAGGTGTTTCTGCGGCTTTCATTCTTGCCTTTGAGGAAGCTTCATCTATAAGGTCTATCGCTTTGTCGGGGAGAAATCTGTCGGGCTGATAACGTACTGACAAGGATACTGCTGCTTTGACTGCATCATCGGTAATCTGAACACGGTGAAAATCCTCATAGCAATGCTTCAGACCCGAAATAATCTGCACGGCTTCTTCCTCGGCAGGCTCTTTTACGAGAACCTGCTGAAAACGGCGCTCAAGAGCGCTGTCCTTCTCTATGAATTTGCGGTACTCGTCAATGGTTGTTGCTCCGATAATCTGCAATTCTCCCCTTGCAAGCTGAGGTTTGAGAATGTTTGCGGCGTCGATTGCACCCTCTGCTGCACCTGCTCCTACAATAGTATGAAGCTCATCTATAAACAGAATAATATTTCCACAGGCTGCTACTTCGTCAAGGCACTGCTTAATTCTTTCCTCAAAGTCACCTCTGTACTTTGCACCCGCAATCATTGAAGTAAGGCTGAGCGAAAAAAGCTGCTTGCAACGAATTGCTTCGGGAACTTTTCCTTCGGCAATCATCATTGCTATACCTTCGGCGATTGCTGTTTTGCCTACACCTGCTTCACCCACAAGGCAAGGATTGTTTTTAGTTCGGCGTGACAAAATCTGAATAACACGTTCTATTTCCTTTTCACGACAGAACACTGGGTCAAACTTTTTCTCACGGGCGGCTTTGGTAAGGTTTCTTCCATATTTCATAAGTGTCGGAGCTTTTATTGCGCCGCTTGACGGCTCTGTGTTGGCTGACATTGAACAGGCTCCTGCAAGACGGGACACGCTGCCGCCAATTTCCTCAATAATTCGGCAACCTGTACAGGTTTCCTCCTTGAGCAAGGCAAGCAAAAGGTGCTCCGTACCTGCAAGATTAAGCCTGCTTTCTGCCGATAGCATAATTGCTCGCTCTATTATTTTTACAACGGTAGGTGTTGCTCCGTCGTGGGCAACTATACACGGTTCACCTCTGCCCACGAGTGCATCTATTCTTTTCATCACGCTTTCTTCCCTTATTCCGCATACACGGCATATACTTGCTGAGGTACTGCCCTGCTCTGATACAAGGGCAAGAAGCAGGTGCTCGCTGCCCATATATACGTGTCCGAAATGACCTGCATGGAGATATGCCTTGTTAATTACGCTGTTCGCCTTTTTTGTAAAGCTTTCAAGATTATACATAAGCTTTTCTGACCTTTCCTTTTAACTTACATATATTATTTCATATTTAAGGGGAAATATTTGTCGGAAAAAGCAGACTGCAAATTTCTGTAACAAATATTTCTC
>JAZSHA010000261.1:0-3989 GCA_045533025.1 Oscillospiraceae bacterium | reverse complement strand
CTGACCCCGGAAGTGCCTGAGTCAGAGTCAGGTGCCTTACCGCTTGGCGACACCCCAGTATATAAGTTCGCTGCGAAAAGTTCATTACAACGAACTTTTTGACTGGCTGGGATAGGTGGATTCGAACCACCGAAATGACGGAGTCAAAGTCCGCTGCCTTACCGCTTGGCTATATCCCATTATATCGGATATATCAGCGAATCTCTTCAAGCGACTTATATATATTATCATATTTTTCTTGCATTGTCAATAGTTATTTTTATTTTTGTTGTTTTGCACAACACCTCTTTATATCTCGTTTCTATTTTCCAGCGCTTTAAACAAAGTAACTTCATCTGCGTACTCCAGGCTGCCACCAACGGGAAGGCCGAATGCAAGGCGTGTTACCTTTACTCCCAGTGGTTTAAGTAGCTTTGAGATATACATTGCTGTTGCCTCTCCCTCTACAGTTGGATTTGTTGCCATAATAACCTCTCCAACGCTGCCGCTTTGTATACGTGCAAGAAGCTCCTTGACACGGATTTTATCGGGTGTTATTCCGTCAAGTGGTGAAAGAAGACCGTGCAGGACGTGATAAACGCCTTTATACTCATTGGTACGTTCAAATGCGGATATATCCTTTGGTGTTTCGACAACACAGATTGTACTATGGTCACGCATATCGTTTGCACAAATTGGGCAAAGCTCACCTTCTGTAAGGTTTTGACACTCTGTACAGCATTTTATTGTACTATGTGCGCGGATTATTGCATCTGCAAAGTCTTGTGCTTCCTTATCGGTCATACTCATAACATGATATGCAAGACGCTGTGCACTTTTCATTCCTATACCAGGGAGACGTGCAAACTGCTCTGCAAGAAGCACGAGAGGAAGTGCGGTACTATTATTACCCATATAAACCTCCAAATATTTTTAACGGCATACACGTTTTCCGTGTATGCCGAAAGATTTGTTGATTAGAAAAGACCAGGGAAAGAAACACCGCCTGTAATTGCGCCCATTTCCTTTTCTGTTGTATCTTCAATCTGCTTTACAGTATCGTTAAATGCACTGATAATGAGGTCCTGAAGCATTTCAATATCTTCAGGGTCAACAACCTCAGGCTTGATAACGAGGTTCTTGATGTTTTTATTACCTGTCATTGTAACTTCAACAGCACCACCGCCTACAGTTGTGGAGAACTCTCTGTTTTCGATATCTTCCTGAAGGTCAGTAATTTTCTCCTGCATTTTCTGAGCCTGCTTAATCATGCTGTTCATATTCTGAGCGCCTCCGCCCATGCCCTGTGGTAATCTTGCTTTCATTTTTTACTCCGTTTCTCCGCCGTGAAAAATTAATAGATTAAACGAAATGCCTATCGGCGGAAGACACTCCGTGATTTTACAAATTTATGATTACGTTTCGTTTGAAACAGTAAATCCTTATTGCTGCTGTTCGACAGGAATATTATTTTCCTGTGCTCTGCTGAGTACGCCTTTCAGCTTATCGTTTTTTTCGGCGTTTTCATCAGCGGTACATCTTGCTTTAATAGCAAATTTTTCACCTGTTACAAGGAAAATCGCTTCTTTAAGCTTAGCAAGATTTTCTCTATTACGCAAAAGCTGGATAAAGAAAGTATTTTCTGTTGTAATAAGCATATATCCTCCGCCCTTTACAGCATATGAGCCAGCCAAAGCTCCCTTTACAGACGGACAGATTTCCGCAAACTTTTCGAGGATATCCTGCCATCTTGTTTCATCTGTAAACTGCACGGACTGTACAGCTGAAAGGTCAGCGGCTTCATTCTGCTGTTTTGAGACATACTGAGGTCTTGAAGGCTGAGCCGAGGTATTTGGCTGGACACTTGCATTAGCAAGCTTCTGTTCAAGAGCTTCAATTTTATTAATCAGTTCGGGGCTTACCGCTGCTGTCTGCGCAGGCTTTACTGCACACAATTTCAGCAGGCTCATTTCCATTTCCACACGCTTCGCGCTGACTTTAGCAACACGTTCGTTGCAGGACTGGAGAATTTCAAGCTTTACCATAATTTCATCAAGCGACAGCTTATCAGCAAGTGTTTTGATACGCTCAATCTCATTTGGCATACACACAAGCAAATCAATATTTTCGGGTACAGCCTTTGCAAGCATGACATTTCTGAACTGAGAAATAAGCTCCTCACAAAGCTTCTGCATATCCTTAGACATATTATAAAGCGAGTTGATGACCTCTATGGCTTTTGCTGCGTTGTTATCTGCAACGGCTTCGATAATATCGAAAACAGGCTCACGTCCCGCAATACCAGCAGCGCTTGAAACGATATCAATGGTAACATTATCGGAAAAGGCAACACACTGGTCAAGGAGAGAAAGTGCGTCACGCATACCACCGTCGGCTGTTTTTGCAATAAGCTCGGCAGCATCACGGTCAAGGTTAATCTGCTCCTTTTCGGCAACATACATAAGTCGGTCGGTTATATCGGTATGAAGAATTCTTCTGAAATCGTATCTTTGACAGCGTGAAAGTATTGTCGGAAGAACCTTATGGACTTCGGTAGTTGCGAGGATAAATTTAACGTGCGGAGGCGGCTCCTCCATTATTTTAAGCAGAGCATTGAAGGCTTCCTTACTGAGCATATGGACTTCATCGATAATGTAAATTTTATATTTGCATCGCTCAGCGGTATAAACTGCTCCGTCTCTCAAATCGCGGATATCATTTACGCCGTTATTGGAAGCTGCGTCGATTTCGATAATATCTGCAAGTGCGCTTGCATCTGCGTCACGACATATTTCACATTCAAGGCATGGATTTCCGTCAACAGGGTGCTGACAGTTGAGCGCCTTGGCAAGAATTCGTGCGCAGGTAGTCTTGCCCGTACCTCTTGAACCGGTGAACAGGTAAGCGTGGGCAGTTTTATTGTTAATGAGCTGATTACGCAGGGTTGTAGTGATATGCGGCTGTGAAACCACATCGTCAAAGGTCATAGGGCGGTATTTTCTGTAAAGCGCCTTATACATTTCACTCACTCCTTATCTGACAAGCTCCTTCATAGTATCTGTGTTAATTTTCATTGTTTCGTCAATTTCGTTAAGAAGTCCCACGGACTCAGCAATATTACAGTAATAAATCTTAAAGCCGTTTACGTCCTCCATACTGCAACGGACAGCTTCTTTGAAATATTCATTGCTTTTTTCAAGGTCTTTCATCTGCAAGCAGGCCAAAGAACAGCCGCCCAGTGCAAAGGAATAATTCATTCCCTCATCTATAGATTTCTTAAAGTATTCCAGTGCTTTTTCACTGTCCCCTTTTTTCAGATAGGCAAGTCCGATATCGGTATATATAAACTCAAAATAACTTTCACGTTCAATCAATACGTTATAATACGCAATTGAGTCATCAAATCTGCCGTTTTGGGTCAGACATCTTGCTGCAAGAAGATACACGTCATTCAACTTCAAACCAAGTTCAAGGCAGGTTTCAAAATGTTTGATTGCATTTGCAGGATAACCCATTACCTGATAACAGCGTCCTGTATAAAAAGAAAGGACAGCCTTTTGTATATCAACAAGGTTCTTTTCGGCAAGCTCCTCATATTTATCGTGGGCTGTATTAAAATCAAAGCGGTGCATATCAATAACAGCTTCTCTAAGCTGTTTTTCATATTTACCGCCGAATTGAGCAAGCATTTTTCTGTCAAACTCGCCAAGCTCAGCCTTTGAGTAGCTCTTGTCATCTCTGCCAAAGGTGATATAGGCAAAAATCGCCGTTATCAAACCAACAGAAAGCCCGCGCAAAAGCGGAAGATAATACGTTACAGCGCCTTCTGCACCGTAATTTATCACGGCATAATAAACCGCTATTCCACAGCAGACTATCGTATGAATTGCAAGCCATGGAAGAAATCTTTTTATGAAATCTGCCACACTATTCAGCAAATTACGCATCGGATATCACCCTAAAATAAAATAATCCGATACATAGGTGTGCAGGCTGACTGCGGCACACAG
>JAZSHA010000049.1:0-4569 GCA_045533025.1 Oscillospiraceae bacterium | reverse complement strand
ATACACGGTTGCATACGGTTCTTTACTGAACTATATGCGGGTTATTGAAAAGGAACATTTCGGACGTGCTTCAAATTCCGAAACTGATACTCTGCAATTGCTGATTAGCACTGACCTTCTTATTCTTGATGATTTGGGTTCGGAATTTCAGACAAGCTTTTATGAAGCTACTTTATATAACATCCTCAATTCACGAATTAATCTTGGGTTGCCTACTATTATCAGCAGCAACCTTTCTGGTAATGACTTACAGCAGAAATATAATGACCGTATTGTTTCAAGGCTTCTCAGCGTATACAGAATGCTCCTGTTTGTCGGACATGATATCAGACAGCTTAAACGTTTGGGCAAATAATTATAAAATATTTTTATTTTTTGCAAAAAATATGTTGCTTTTTTCAGTATAATGTTGTATAATTATACTAAAATCCAGGAAGGAGATTTCCTATGAATACTAATATTTTACTTGAAAGCGGTACAAATGAGCTTGAATTACTTGAATTTCAGGTTGGTGACAGCAGTTTTGGCATCAACATTTCCAAGGTCGTGGAAATTATGATAAATCAGGAGGTTACTCCTGTTCCAAATTCTCCAGATGAGGTTGAGGGTGTATTTATTCCTCGTGATAAGCTGATTTCAGTTATTGATTTACATAAAGTTGTCAATACTCCTCATAAAAAGACCGGAAAAGAAATTTTCATTATCTGTGAATTCAATCGTATGCACGTTGCTTTTCACGTTACCAAGGTTAAGGGTATTCAGCGTATTTCCTGGTCTGATATTTCCGACCCCCCTTCCGTTGCCAACGGTAATGGCACTGACGCTGTAGGACTTGCAACAGGTGTTGCTAAAATCAATGACAGAATTATCATTATTATGGACTTTGAAAAGATTGTTTCCACATTAAATCGTGATGCAGGTCTCGATGTAAACGGTCTTGACAAGCTTACAAGACCTTCAGCTGCTATTGGAAATAAGCATATCGTTGTTGCTGATGACTCAAAGTTCCTCAACAAGATGATTACTGACTCTCTCAGCAGCATCGGCTTCCATAACATTATCTCTTTCAGCAACGGTCAGGATGCTTGGGATTATGTTCAGTCCTTCCGTGAAAAAGGTGACAACATCAACGATCATATTGCTTGCGTTATCAGCGATATTGAAATGCCTAAGATGGACGGTCACAGACTTACAAAGCTTATTAAGGACGATAAGGTTTTACGCAAAATTCCTGTTCTTCTTTTCTCTTCACTTATCAATGACCAAATGATTGCAAAGGGTAAGACTGTAGGTGCTGATGGTCAGTTCTCAAAGC
This sequence comes from Oscillospiraceae bacterium, assembly GCA_045533025.1. GTDB lineage: Bacteria > Bacillota > Clostridia > Oscillospirales > Ruminococcaceae > RGIG8773. The sequence goes on along the minus strand of JAZSHA010000049.1, from coordinate 3,254 downwards.
CTCAGATTAAGGAACTTATCAGCTATCTTACACAGATACTTTCATAAGATAAAATTATGCTTGTCCCCCGAAAATATCGGGGGACTTTTTTATTTATTTTGCTGAAATTTCATGTTGTCCGATAATCGACAGTTTTTTATGGAACATTTATGTATAATAAATTTACAATCTTACTCAGATGGTGATTTAATGTACATATATATAGATATTCTACTGATAACAAATATTTACACCAATTTTTTCCTGTTAAAAACTACAGCACGGTTAGTTCACTCCCCTTTGCGAAGTACAAAATGCATTCTTGCAGCACTTGCAGGGAGCTTGTTTTCCTTGATAATTCTGCTTCCACCCCTGAATACAGCACTGCTGCTTTTTATAAGAATAATTTCTGCTGCAGTTATGATTATTATTGCATTCAGCGGAAAACGCTTTCGTGAAGCATATCATATCGGGCTAATTTTCTTTTTTGTAAGTTTTATTTTTGCAGGAATTGAATACGGAATAACAATAATGTTCCAAAGCAGCAATATGCTATGGCATAATTCCACATTGTATGTAAACATATCTATGCTTACGCTCGTTATTTCAACAATTGTTTCCTATGTGGTAATATGCCTTTTCAGGCGCTTCCTTGACAACAGCAATAGTAACGATTACAAATACAAAATTATTATTACACACAATGGAAAAACCGTATCAATTGATGGCATAGAAGACACCTGTAACAACTTGACGGACATATTCACGGGAAAGCCAGTTATCATTTGCAGCAGCAATAATATTATGCAGCTGCTTAATAAAACAGAAGCCGATTTTATAATGCATGACAATATACAAGATTATATTGAAGGCTGGAGAGTAATCCCCTTTTCTACCATTCACTCAGACGGAATGTTACCTATATTCAAGCCTTCATGCACAATAATTAAATGCTCTGAAAAAAACATTATAAAATCTGCAGATGTATATATCGGAATTGTCCGCAAGAATATGGACGCTGCGGTTTTCAACCCTAAAATACTTTAAATGCGAAAGGAAGATTTCAATGCTTTTAACTGAAAAAATAAAGCTTTACATAGGACGTATTCTCTTTAGAAAGAACGCTGAAAATATATTTTACATAAACGGTCCTGAAACACTTCCTGCTCCCCTATCACGGACTCAGGAGGAAGAAACGTTTCAGCTTCTTGAAATAAATGAAGAAAAGGCAAGGCAGACACTTATTACTCATAATCTCAGGTTAGTTGTATACATAGCAAAAAAGTTTGAGTCTACAGGAATTGGAATAGAGGATTTGGTTTCGATAGGAACAATAGGACTTATCAAAGCTGTAAAAACGTTCTGTCCCAACAAAAACATCAAGCTTGCAACGTATGCTTCACGCTGTATCGAAAACGAAATTCTTATGTTTCTCAGAAAAACAAATCAGCATAAAAATGAAATATCTATAGATGAACCGTTAAACACAGATTGGGACGGAAATGAACTGCTTCTTTCGGATATTCTTGGCACAGAAGAAGATACAGTTAATAGCAATATTGAATGTGAAGCGGAAAAATCTATACTGCGTGAGGCAGTGGAACGCCTTCCTGAACGGGAAAAATGTATTATGAAAATGAGATTTGGGCTTACAGACGGAAAGGAAAAAACACAAAAAGAAGTCGCTGACCTGATTGGGATATCTCAATCCTATATTTCAAGGCTGGAAAAGAAGATTATAAAGAAACTTCGGAAGGAACTTGAAAAGGTTATAAACTGATTTCCAGTTATTGTATCTGATTTAAAATGAATATTGAAAAGTGCTGCTGACAATAATCTTAGTAAGATTATCGTTGGGAGCATTTTTATGTATTATAATAAGGTTGATATAAGCGGTGTTGACACATCGAAGCTTGTTGTATTGAAAGAAGCTGAAAAAATTGAGTTGCTGAAGCTCTGCAGAAAAGGTGACAAAAATGCTCGTCAAAAGCTTATTAAAGGCAATTTGAGATTGGTTCTGAGTGTGATACAGAAATTTATCGGACGTGGAGAAAATGCTGATGATTTGTTTCAGATAGGTTGTATAGGGCTGATGAAGGCAATTGATAATTTCAACACGGAAATGGACGTTAGATTTTCAACTTATGCAGTACCTATGATTTGCGGAGAAGTACGCAGATATATGCGTGACAACAATCCCATAAGGGTAAGCCGTTCGCTTCGTGACTTAGCATACAAGGCAATGCAGGCAAAGGAACAACTGATTAATAAAAATCAGCGTGAACCTACAATAAAAGAGATTGCCGATTTAATTGATGCAAAGCAATCTGATGTGGTACTTGCACTTGAAAGCATAACCGACCCTGTTTCACTTTATGAACCAGTTTATTCAGATGCAGGTGATACTCTGTATGTACTTGACCAGGTTGGTGACAAAAATGATGACTCAAACTGGATTGATGAAATTTCGCTTAAAGAAGCTATTCATCTTTTGCAGCCTCGTGAAAAAAATATTCTTTATCTGCGTTTTTTTCTTGGCAAGACTCAGGTTGAAGTTGCAAATGAAATCGGTATTTCTCAGGCTCAGGTATCAAGGCTTGAAAAATACACCTTAAATAAAATAAAGGGCAAAATATAAAAAACGGAAAGATTTCTCTTTCCGTTTTTTATTATAATTCCATTCGCATTTCAGTGTTGCCTCGTTCAATAAATCCTTTTTTAAGGTAAACGTGCTTTCCCATTTCGGTAGCTGAAAGGTCAATACAGGTTATACCTTCAGCTTTTGCGTCGGCAATCAGTCTGTCAAGAATTTTTGATGCTATTCCAAGCCTGCGGTATTCGGTATCGGTATAAACATTCATAAGATAGCAGGTACTACCGCTAAGGAAGTGCACACTGGCAGGCTTTTCTAAGCGTACCATAAATATAACCGATACAGCTTTACCGTTATCCTCCGCAAGATAAGCTGTAAAATCACGTCCTATATGACTTTCAAAATACTGTGGAAGTTGAGTGTTGAGTGCATTAATCTGTTTTTCTGAAAGCTCGCCTTCAACATCTGTCATATACATAAAACGAAATTTTACCAGCGTTTCTATATCGCTTTTTGAAGCTGTTCTGATAGTAATATTCATTAAAAGATATCCTTTTTCTTTTTAATATGGCGCATTATAAGTATTGTGATTGACATTATTACACAAACAAGCATAAATGCAGGTACAAGCCACTTATTTTTGGTTTCAGACTGTGTAGATTTAAGCTCAGTCCATAAATCC
>JAZSHA010000155.1:0-17467 GCA_045533025.1 Oscillospiraceae bacterium | reverse complement strand
AAATGTGGTATAACTATTATAGAGAAGGACAGGAAGGGTTAACGAAAGAGGAACAAAGCGAACGAAGTGAGCGGTTCCGAATTTTGTAGAGGATAGGAAAGGGATTGTTACATTAGTATTGAAAGGGCGGCGAAGGAAGGTTAAACTCTTAAGCCGCTTTAATAATAATCAAAGGAGGTCAGACTTATGTATAGAATTTTAAACTCAAAGTATGATAATGAGAAAAAGGATAAACGCTATTGCGATATATATTGCGATACCGCGGCTGACTTACCAAATGCGCAGCAGATAGCTAATGACTTCATTGATGTTGGTAGCTGGGCTTGGATTGGTGAAGACAGAACTTTCAGAACTCTCGATTCCAACGGACAGTGGGTATAAGGAGGGATTTGAATGAGTGTTTATAAAGGTACACAATTAATTGCAACGAATGGTGCTCCTGGCAGAAATGGTGCTGATGGAAGAAATGGTACTAATGGACAGAATGGACAGGGTATTATGATTGTTGGCAATTTTACAGAACTCCATAACAACATTAATGAGAATGGCGCTATTGAAATAACTAATGAAAGTGGACAGTCAAGTTGGAGCTCAGTTGGTGGATATAGAAACTTTATTAGTGCCGGTCAAGCAAGTATTGTTTTCGGTTTTCAAAATAGTTTAAGTAGGACTCAGAACGCTTCAGTATTTGGTTATGAAAATAACTGTGTGAATATCGGTCAAGGTGGTTTCGTTTCTGGTCAAAATAATACTATAAATGGATTAGGAAATGGAGCTGCTGTTTTTGGTTGTCGCAATACAGTAGATTTTGAACGTAATGGTGGAACAATTTTAGGCTATAGTCATGATATTGATGATGATATAGTTTCTGACGGCGGTATTATTGCTGGTTTCCATATAACAGGAGATAGTTCTTTACCATCAATGCCTCACCAGAGAGGAGGTTATGAAAGTACTGACTTAATTCTTGTTGGTCTTAAAAAAGGCGACGGTACATCAGGAGATGGAGAAGTTGCTATTCGTGTAAGAAACGATGGCTGCGTTGGTATTTCTGGCGACTTGAGCTTTGAAGCTCTTGATTCAAGTGGTTATACACGTGGACGTTATACTCTCGGCGAAATTGTTACAGCACTTCAGAATGCAGGTATCCTAACACCACCAGTATAATAAAGGAGGGATTTAAATGTATGAATTCGGAGTGGATTTTGTCGCTCGTTGTTTAGCAGGTGAAGCCCTCGCAAAAGCAGGCGAAGCAGCATTAAATCTTGTTGCTGGCGACAATATCGACATTACCTACAATAGCTCAACTGGTGAAACAATTATCAGTAACTCAATGGAAGTTGATGATGAGTTGAGCTTAAGTTCTGAAAATCCAGTTCAGAACAAAGTTATTACAGATGCCCTTCGTTATAAGCCAGATACTTACACTGGTGAGACAAAAGTGGCAAATCAGAAAATCGTACAGCTCACAAGAGCTCAGTATGATGCAATTCAGAACAAAGACCCTAATACTTACTACATGATTACAGATGATACTGATTCTTACGTAATCAGAACAGCTTATAAGGACATGACAGATAATTATACAAGTCGCGTTGTGGATGGTGAACTTTTCGTAACTTTCGCCGTACCAGACGATTTTGAAATGCTTGAAGCAAGAATTTGTTATGATGTAACTTGGAGCTGCGGTAGTTGGAGTCGTACAACAAATAGTTTAACATCAATATTGACAGTTACACCACAGGTTTATAATCCTCCAAGAGATGGAAGAAAGACTTATATGGGTGTTTTAACTGACCAGTATCTTGGTACTGCTCCTGATTAGACTCATGTTATTGTAAATACGGCAGAATTGATTGGTGCAAATTATATTACATATAATGAAGTTGACCATACAGTAACAATCAGAGTTACAAAGCCAACTTACGCTTATGACTATTTAGTTGGCAATGAGGTTGATAATACAAATCTTACAGTTCACTCATATAATGTAACTGAAGTAGGTTATGTAGCTTTTGGTTCTGATAATATTAACTTCACTCATGACAGTTATAGAGCAGGTACGGGTATCGCAATTAGTAATAATGCTGTTATTTCACTTGACGCTGATTACGGCGCAAGCCTTGAAATGACAATTGACCCTGATACTTATGTTATCACAACTGTTCTTAAAGACCAGAATGGTAACACTCTTGGACAGGCTCAGACAATTGACCTTCCTCTTGAATCAGTCGTTGTTAGTGGGCGTTATGACATAGCTACAAAGACAATTATTCTTACTTTGGAAGGCGGCTCAACAATTTCAATTCCTGTTGGAGACCTTGTAAGTGGACTTGAGTCTACAAGCAATAAGGTTACTTCAATTGGTTCAAGTTCAACTAATACAGAGTATCCAAGTGCCAAGGCTGTTTATGACTTGGTTGACGGCATTGAAACACTTCCTGCAAGCACTGCTTCTGATGAAGGTAAGGTTCTTACAGTTGATGTAAATGGAGATGCTGAATGGGTTACTCCTGCCGCAGTAGTTACAGATTATGATTCACTTGCAAATAGACCTGCAATCAACGGCAATACTCTTACTGGAGATAAGACAGGCGCTCAGCTTGGATTAGTTGTCCCCTCAGACCTTAACTCTTACTTAACTACTGCAAGTGCTGCTAATACATATCAGACAAAAACTGGTATGGCAAATTATTTAACAACAACTGATGCTGCAAGCACATATTTAAGCAAAACAGATGCGGCTTCAACATATCAACCTATTGGTAACTATCAACCTGCAGGTTCATATGCTACTACTTCTGATATTGCTGACATGGCTACAGAAACATGGGTTGGACAGCAAGGATTCCTTACAAGTGCTGATGAGGTTCCAGATGTAACTCCAACTGACAACAGAAAAGTTTTAAGAGCAGCATATAGTAATTCTGGTTCTTATTACTGGGATGATGTTAAAGAAGTTCCTACTTGTGCTGCAGGAGATGCCGGTAAGGTTTTAACTTGTGCTGGTGCCGATACTTATGGATGGGTAGACCTTCCAAGCGTTGACGAAGTACCGGTTGTTGGAAGCTCTGATGATGGTAAAGTTCTTACTGCTTCTTATAGCGGCGGAACAGGAAGTTATAGTTGGCAAACTCCTACTGGAGGCGGCGGAGGTATTCAAGTAGAAACTGATGGTACTAACTACTGGATTACAGTAAATGGTATTAGACTTTACTTCGCAAGCTCTGCTCCTACTGGAACAATACCTGACGGAAGTATGGGTATAGGATGGTGATAAGCCATGGCTACAATGTATAGATATGGTACTGCTTCTACTTATGAAGAAATAGAAAGAACCAATAGTAATTATGCGCTAAACAGAACAACACGTCAACTCACAAGTGGAACGAATCGAAGTGTTTATTGGGCAGTTCAACCAGGCGACCAAATCAGATTTAATTTATATACTTCAAACTTAAAAAACGTGAGGGAAGTACCTACTTCAGGTTCCCTCACAACAAATGAATGGTTTTTTGGTTCTGTTATTTCCTACACTACTGGTCAAACACTTACTCCAGTTGGCGCTACTTATGATAGTTCTGATTATAAATATTATGCAACTATTCCAAGCGGTCATTACATTTTTATTATATCAACAGCTGGTACAACTGGTTTTACAAACAATTATGTAGAAGGTAGTGTTGAAAAGTATGTAGAAGGAAGAGGTTGGGTTCCAGTTGAACCTTTTACATATGATACCAATAATGGTTGGGAAGTGGGTGGCACCCATGAAGCAACAAATAACATTTGGTCTTAAGGAGGTTTTCTAAATGAATAACACAATTAACATTTCAAGCCAGAATATAACCCTCGCACAAGCACAGTCATCTTCAGTAGGCAATCCAGGCGGCTATTTTCAGGTAGTTGCCTTCTATTGTGCTTCAGCAAGCGGCAATCGTCCAAATGCAACTGGCTTAACAATTAAATTTGACCCTCGTCTCACAGTCCTTGATGCAGATGAAAGTCATCCATTCAGTTCAGTTGTTTATAATACTGCTGGACAGAGACTTGCAGGTAGAGGTAGAGGTGCAACTCAGGAAGTTATTGACAGTAATATCTTCTTCGCCGCAACAGCTAATGATGAACCTTATACACAGGACGGCTATCTTTACTTCGCACGTGTTCAGTTCCCAAATGATGTAGAGGTTGGAGATGTATTCCCAATCACTATTGAACTTGAGGACGAAGATAATAACCCTTATGAGTTCCTTTATGTAGATTCTACTGCTACAGCACAGGAACAGGCAGATATGATTACCTGGACCAAAGCTAATGGAATTCTTAATGGTGGCTTTACAGTTGTTTAATTAAATTGCGCCGCGGCGATAACCTCAATGCGGCGATTATAGGTGTCTGATGTTAATGGTAGCATGATAGTCCCCAAAACTATTCGTAGGGGTTAGAGTCCTCTGGCACCTGCCAAAGTCTCGAGAAGTCAAGGACGCATACAGCAATCCATTTTTGGTACAACTGTAATTTGTTCTTAAGGCGTCGAGGTTAAGAACTTGACTTCTCACCAATTTTATGATATACTATATATAGAAAGGAAAGAGAAACGACGTAAAATACCTTTCAGTTTTATTTTTGGAGGAAACTCCTCTTTATTTATTCTCGTCGGGTTCTGATATCAAGGTTTTAAAGGTCAATCAAAACTTTGACTCGATTTTGATATTTTTTTATTTGAGTGGAACGCTTTTAAATCCACATTATAAGTGATGGAACGGATATCATCTGTGTTCATTACTCACTCCAAAGGGTAGCTTAAGTGCCATGGGCTACCCTCTTCTCCTACGAGAGAAATGGGGTAAAAATATTGTATTTTGGCACAGGAGAAGATTATTATGTATGAAAATGAAGTTTGGAAACCAATTAAAGATTATGAGGGTATGTATGAAGTTAGTTCTTGCGGCAGAGTTAGGTCATTAAAACGCAAGGCGCCACGTATTCTAAAAGCATATCCAAGTACTAATGGATATTTACGCATTTGTTTATCAAAAGAAGGAAAGCCAAAAATGTTTGCAGTTGCAAGAATTGTAGCAGAAACATTTATACCGAACCCAAATGATTTGCCAGAAGTAGACCATATCAATCGTGATAAAACAGATAATTGTGCTGAAAATTTACGTTGGGTTTCACGAGCAGAATAGGTTGAAAATAAAGCAAAGAGCTGGGAGCACAGTATAGAAACAAAACTCCAAGTTTTATGTATTGAAACTGAAGAAAAGTTTAGTAATTCCGCCGCGGCAGCACGATGGATAAGTGAGCAGAGTTTGTCTGATTCTACGATTTACAACATTGCAAAACAAATAAGAAAGGTTTGCGGCAAGGATTACGGCTGTAAAACAGCTTATGGCTATCATTGGGAATTCGTCCAGGAGGGAAACAATAAATGAATATAATCTCAAAAGAAAGCTTGAGTAAACTTAGTATTGCAGAACTTGAAGGAAAGTTAATGCAAGCGAAAGAAGACTTTAAAGCAGCATCAACCACTCTTTCAGAAGCAAGACAGAAGCAAATTCTGAAAACGAAAAGCGTCAGAGGTAAGGCGGCGAAGAGAAAAAGAGAGCTTATTGCTCAAATTATGAGACTTAACAGAGCTACACAAAAGGTTCATGCTTAGATAGAGAGAATTCAACTTGGTAATGTTAAGGAGTTTGAAGCTAAGAAATGGAGCGCTTCACAGAAAGCAAGAGCAAGAAAGATGGAGTTGAAACAGACAGGTACTTATAAAACTTCCATGACTGATATGGAGAAAATCTATGCTTGGTGTGAAGACATGGATGTATCAGAAGAAGTTTTAGAAAGACTTCTTGAAATGTATTCTGTTGAAGACCTTGCCAATATGAGCGGCGATGACTTCTATGATGAAGTATTGGACGCAAGATTTGATTTAAGTGGCAAAGAATTTGAAACATTTGAGCCGGGAGAAGAAGGAGGATTGACAGACCTCGGTATTGAGGACCTCGGTGACTAACAGGAGTGAGGGGTAATGAACTATGATTACGAAGCAATTGATAATCGTAAGATAAAGTATAGTGATGATGTTTACTTTCTGAACTATGACGAGAATTTTGAATTATGGCTCAATAGAGAGAAAGTTAAGTCATTCGATACTCTTCGTGATGTAAATAACTGGTTATTTTAGACATATGTGAATAAAAGACCAGCCGCGAGAGTATATGTATATACCGTTTTGTTTAGAGAGATAATGGACTATTATAAGAATACAACATAGTTTGGATTTAAAATTACCAATAAGAAAAATAATACAGAACCGATGGCTTTTAAAGTATTTGGCGGCATAGCTTATAAAAATGCAAAGTATTACTTAGGAACTGATAAAACAGACAAGATAAATCCTGCCAATTATTGCGACCTGATTAAAATGTTTCATAATTCAAATATAAGACATAACTTTACTTCAAGCCTTAATGAGAGATTGTTTAAGAACAATAATGAAATGAAGGAATTTGGCAATCCAGAGAATTTACCTTTTTCTGTTTTATCAGAACTTTACAATAACACTTCACTGGCGCCGATTATTTATTCAGAAATCAACAAAGAATTTGAGAACATTTATTGTTATGACTTTGATAGTGCATATATAGCTCAGTATTTTCAATGTAAGTTTCCATACAAGTTTACTTATACTGGAACAAAATTAACACAAGGTAGTGAGAATTTTGTAAGAGCGAAATTCATAAACATTCGTGCAAAGAATCCACGCTTTCTTTCTCTCTCCGTAGCAAATAGAAAAAATGGAAAGAATATTATTTTTATGGATAAACAGAGTAAAAGAGTGTTGATGGCTGACGAAGTGGTAGTGAGTTTTTTCTATAATCTTGATATGGACGTTATTAACTATGATTATGAGTATGACGAGGTAATAATTGAAGCCGCATGGAAAGTTGATATGAAGCCGCTACCGAAGAGTTTTAGAGATGTAGTGCTTGAACTCTATAAGACAAAGGAAGAAGCGAAGGAGAAAGGAGAACCTTACGCAGATAAAAAGGTTTTGCTCAACCGAATTCACGGTTTCTTCTTAACCAAGAATAATGTAGGCGGCGTAGATAGACAAATCTATGCTTCATTACCTGCTCAAATTGGTTTCTATACAATTGCACGGCAGCGTAGAATTATGAGGAACTTGATTGAAAAGGTTGGATTGGAAAATATAATATCAGCTCATACGGATAGTATTAAGACAAAAGGATGTTTTGACGCCGCGGTAGAAGAATACAATAGAACTCACAAAACTAAGTATTCTGAAACTCTTGGAATGTTACAGTCAGAAGGAATAATGGAAAAGGTTGTTTATTTCTCAAACACAAGAGCAAAGTATATAATGGACGGAGTTTTTAAGACTAAGCACGGCGGCATTGATGAATTCACAAACAATTTCATTCTTAAAACATATACTTATGAGACTTTGAATAATCTTAGTCCTTATCCACACACATTAAACAAAGTTTTTAAAAGAGAAGAGGGAAGAAATTACCTTTATAGAATAACTGAAAATAGAATATTCTCGGAGGGAGTATAATGAAAAATAAACTTGGAAAAGAAATCAAAATTTACAAATCAGATATTATTGATTTGAGTTTAAAGTACAAATGGAAGGAAGGCGCCATAAAGGTGGTTGAAGATGAAGAGACCTGCCGCTCTTTTTATGAATGTCCTTTCACTGATATCCCAAGTACATCAGGAATTTATTTGTTTTGCTTTCCTGACGGACAGTATTATGTCGGATAGGCAAAGGATTTGGCGGCGAGATTTACAACTCATTTCTATAATTTCTATAGTGAGAAGTGTAAAGATTGGCATAAGGATTTGGAATTGACTTCCTGGTATAAAACTAAGAAGTTTATACAAAAGTACTGCAACTACTACTACATGGAATTGCCGCTTGATAAACTTGACATATATGAGCATAGTGCTCTTGCATAGATTGTTAATAATAATAAAACTGAATTGTACTATAATACAATTTTCTACAGAAAGGAGGACTGATGTATGAGGTATTTTAGCTTTGACAAACTTATCAAAAGAGAGCCGCAGTATATAATTGCAATTACTGGTCGTGGCTCTGGTAAATCAACAGATATGGCAAGAAAGTTAATTGAAGCCTATGAAGAAAAGGGTGAAATGTTCGTAATGGTTCGCCGCCGCATGGGTGTTAGAATGGCTTTGGAAACTTGGTTTGACAGCTTTGACTATTCTGTTACTGAGGACGACAACTATGATAAGGATAAAGACCCATTCTATAAGGAACGTAATCACGTAATTGCGTTCCATTCTACTGGTACTAATAAGGATATGTACACAATCGACGGCAAACCTTTTGGATATGTATGTTATCTTAGTACATCTAACAAGGTTAAGTCTGCCGTATTTGACCCTAAGACAACAAGAATCGTTCTTGAAGAGGTTATTGAGAACGCAATGAATGACTATATTGCCAATGAGTATAGTGCTCTGATGTCAATTGTATCAACAGTATTCCGTCATAGAAATGGACAGGTCTTCATTCTTGGTAACTTCTTAAATCAGGACAGTAAGTAGGCTCCAATTCTTCGCGGCTTTGGTATCGATGTTGATAAATAGGAATTGAAACAAGGAAAGGTTTATCAATGGGGAGATGGCAACACGGCGGCGAAAGTATGTTTCTTATGGGATTCTGTTGCTTATGAAGACGAGAAAGAAGTTCCTGTTGTTCAAAAGGTTGCAAACAACAATGTTGCCATCAATGGTCAGTTTGAAGTTGATTATGACCTTTTCAGCCAAAAATATGAATATCCTGAAATAGACTTTATAAGAGATTCAATTGATAAATTCGTGGTATTCGACGATGATGACTCCTACTTCCCAATTCTGAATGAAGATATGCAGTGTATCGACTGGGTTAAGAATGATTGGGACTTACATGAGTTAGGAGACCACGGCAATCTTGAAGAATATAATAAAATGGTTAAATACAAAGATGTTTACATCAATATACTTAAGGTTGATGGAGAGGAAGACCCAATGAAGGCTTATATTAAGAAACTCAATAGTGTAATGCCTTACAAAATCTATACGCCGCTTTACGACAAGGAGCACAGATACGGCGCAAATATTGATTTCTTCCTTAAAGGTATGAAAGATAATTTCCCAGGCTTCACTCAAAGATGGTGCGGCGGCAGAATTAAGTATCTTACACAAAACCGCGTGTTTAAGAATACTGGACTATAATTTTTATAAAGAAAATCACTTGATTTTTTCAGCAATTTTTGCTATAATTATTATAGAAAATAAAGAAAAGGAGAGATTCTAATGGCACTGATAATAAGTTTAATATTCTGGATATTCCCTGAGAAGAGGCAGTTATATCATATAGCTGCTATCTTCGCCGCATTAGAGCTTATTGAAATAATAGCAGTAGGTTACTTTGTAAGCGGCTTAGCAATGGTTACTCTCTTCCCTCTGTTCATTCTTGCGATAATCAATCAAGTTGTTTACAAGAAGACAGAAGAAGAAGAGGATTGGGAAGAAGAAGAGTAAAAGAAAAAGGAGAGCTTAATGCTCTCCTCTTTTTTTATCTTGTACCTGCTCTGTTAGCTCTTCCATCATAAGTTCCATAAGCACCTACTGAATGCCAAACTGTAAGTCCGGTATCAAGAAGATTGTTAATAACTTCTTTATCGCTTTCTGGAATCTGTCCACTGATATTTGCACCAGCAGTCTTTACAAAGTTGAACTGTGAACGGCTATTCCACTGTGGAGTTTTATGAACTTTTACAGCGTAGCCATAGCGGTCGAAATATGAATCAATTGAACTAAATAAGTCTGAATTAAGTCTCTTTATTCCAAACCAAACACCAAGACGATTAAGGTGGAATAATGCACCATCTGAGCTATGACCTGCAACTCCATCAGGAGCCATTTTCTGGTCAGCCATTTTAGCATCAATTGAATCAACTGTATCTCCTGATGATACTGCACCTTGGAAAGCTTTAAGACCGCCCGATAGATTTGCAGTTACTGCACTTTTAAACATATCAATAGTAGACTGCGCCAGTTTGAATGTTCCATCTCTTACAGCAACATCTTTTTGGAATTTAAGGGAGTTTGCGTTACGAGCAACAAACTGTGCATAAGAGTCCTATGTAACTGAAATAGTTGGGAAACCTGAGAAACTCTGTGTTGCTACTGGGAAATTTTCAGTAGAAGTACCTGTATCCACTGCAACAATTGTTGTTTCTGAAGGAGCAGAACCTTGAACCATCGTGTCTTTCATTTCAAAGCCATAGGTGCCGCCCTGGTATCTTATTATACTGTCTTGCGGCACAAGTGTAATACTACTGCCGTCATAAGTGAAAAGTTCAAAAGCTGTATAAGGATAGCAAAGCATTTTTCTATTATTGAAAAGGCTATCCATCTGAGAAATATAGTCATTTATAATTACTTGTAAGTATGTAACCTGTCCGGGACCGCCAGACCAACTTGAACCATCAAAGCCAATATCAATTCGTATATCGCCTCTATATCCAGATTCCGCTGGTGTTATATCACGAAGATGGTATACATGAACATTATTACCACTTACTGTTATATCTTCTCCATCATTTATCCAGCTTGAAAAAATAGAAATAAGCGAAATCGAAAGAATTGTGGCGTCATGGTCAGTTAAATATTTTGTGAATAAAATAACATTATCTGGGTCTACTCCATACCATTGTGTTCCAGAAGGTACACCACCAACAGAAACGACTCCGAGATAAGAACCAAGCTCAAGCTGGTCTGGGTCTGTAGCTACATTAAATGCCGCAATCCAGTTAGTTTCATCGTGAGAATCAAGATAGTCTCCGAGCAAACGAGTTGAATGACGTCTTACCAGTTCTCCAGAACCTATATTCTCTGGAACGGTGTGAGCAAATGGGCTGTCATCAGCAACGTGCTCTCTTTCAACAAAGCAATCGTTTCTAACAATTCTATCGAAATAAGTTGTGAAACAGTCAGTTCTTATATGAAGTCTTGAGGTTCTTGGAGCAACATATTCAATGGAATCAACGAAAGCATAGAAGTACATTGAGTTATTGAAATCTCCATTGATATAACGACAATAGTTTACTCCTGCCGCATCAAGAACATCAGCATTTTCATCAACAACAATTACTTTATCTTTTCTCATATAAGTACAACTTGAGTAACCAAACTTATAGGTTGCAAGGCTATTAGTACCACCCATTATAGAGTCTCTTGCGCTACCGCTGCCGCCAAAGTCACAAACAAACAGACCATTATGATTAAGTTTGCAGTTATACAAAATTACACTATTGGCAAAAGCCATACATATCCCTCCTTTATAGGAAAGGCGGCGAATTTGTGTCCACCGCCTTAAGTTTAGTTATTATGCGTTATGTCTCTGTTCCCATTCTGTACGATACTGCTTCATAAGCTGTGGTCCAGTCATTGATGAACCAGGATATGTAGCAACGTAAGCGTAGTAACCAAGAAGACTTGAAGCATCAGAAGCATCGACTCTTCCGTCACCATTGAAGTCTGGGTATGCATTAGGGTCAAGATATGTCTTAACATTCTGACAATACCATGTCCATGCTTCCTGACCAACATATTCATCAGGAATAACGCCAGTAGCGAGGTCTGCATAGTAACCAAGAACACTTGAAGCATCAGATGCGTCAACTCTTCCGTCACCATTAGCATCCATCTTATTGAAGAAGTCAATGTCAGCCTGGTCCTGAGCAGCCTGAGTAAGAGCACCTTTGTAAAGAATGTAATCAAAACGATATACATCTGCTGCCACAATAGTTGTATTCATAGCTGTAACTGTAATAGTTTTTGTAGTTGACTCATAGTCGAGCCAGAAGTTAATACCATTCTGAGTAAGCTGAATCTGAGTTGTCTGTTCGTCCTTTACATAAGAAAGTCTGAACTCCTGGATTGCATTACTGATAATAAGACCAAATCTTACATCTGCTGTAACCCAATCTTCGTCAGGAAGTACAACTGAAAGACTTGTATTGCCGCCAGTCTGACTAACAGTAGCAGTATCAAGGAAGTAACGAACTGTACCAATGTTCTGGAGGTCAATGTCAATTCTATTTACCTTTGTACTTGCCTGATTTGCAACAGACTCAACTTCTCTTAGCTTTTCATTGATAGTATTATCTGCATTACGTCTCTCAGCACCCTCAGCTGTTACGCGTGAGTTGAGAGCATCAATATTAGTTTCAGCAGTTGACATTCTCTGACCTAACTCAGTAATGGCTGGGTCAACTACACCTTCCTTCCAAACTGTAATATTTGTAATGAATGGGTCAACTGTAAGAGTTTTCCAATCCTTAAGACCGTCAATATCATTTTCTGCCGCTGTAATTCTGTCTTCGTGGTCAGCAAGAGTTTCAGTTGTAGAAGCAATAAATGGGTCAACAGTATCATGTCTCCAATCTTCGAGCTCTCCAAGTCTGAAATTTGTCTGAACGATGAATGGGTCTACAGTATCGCGGCGCCAATCTTCGAGTTCTGTAATTCTTCCTTCGTGGTCATTTACCTTTGCCCAGAGGTCAACGATATTTTTCTCACAATCGTCGATTCTTGTTTCATGATTATCGGCGATGTAAGTTAACTTACCCAACCATTCCATATAGGTAAAGGAATCGTTGTAGACCATTGGAATTGTGTTCCAGTTAATCATAAATTATATCCCTCCTTTAATAAACTAACATGAAGTTATCTCTGAGCTCGTCAATAATCATCTACTCGATGTTCTTTAAGCCTTCGAGATACTCCTTGTACTGGACATATCTGCTTGTGTTATAACCCTTTTCAATGTCCTTTCTGTTTTTGTAGACCTCGTTATCAGTAACGGAATCTGCAATAAAGGTAGGGTCATCTGTTATATTAAGACCATCATACTTACCGTTCTGGGTGTAGGTCTTACCTTGATTATTCTTAACTACTGAAGCTGAACTCATATGGTCTGGACTATCGACATTAAGAGAACCCATGTTCTGTGGAGTATCGAAGTTAAATTGTTTGCCCTGGTTATCAATACTACCATCTTGATTAAGACCATAAGTAGCTGAGCCGCTGTGGTCATACTGCTGTCTCTTACCAAAAGTCTTGTCCTGACCACCTTGATATTCTTTCTCTCTATAGAAAGTATTTGGGTCAAAATCTTTAAAGTTTTCCCACTGTGCTTTAAAAAGAAGGTTGTAATACGGCATAATTAATCTCATTTTCTGATTTATTCTCTGCTTAAACATTGCAGGAGTTTCAGAACCAATCTCATAGCCCCAGTAATAATCAACAATCATTGCATTAAGTTTTGAACGATATGTTGGGTCATAACCTTCCCAAGTAGGGTCATCAAAAATCAATGGATATTCCTTATCACCTGTTTCCCAAAGAGTAAAGCCAGTTGAGACTTCATTCTTCTCCATATGTGCCGGAATCCACTGTCCATTAACATAATGACCTTTTGAAAAGGTGTAACCGGCTGTATTCGCACTTGGGTCCATAAGGCGGCGAAGTGTTGTTGTATAGCTGCCCATTATTACACCTCCTCATTTCTTGCGACAGGATTTTTAATTTCCTTGCCATTGTTATTCTCATTTAGCTCCTTATTATCCTCAGCCTCCTCATCATCTGTTGAAAGAATTGAAAGACTAAGGTCAATTCCTCTCTTCTTTGCAATTTCAAGTGCTCTGATTCGTGTTGAACTAAACATATCAAGATAGCTGTCTGTAAGCTCATCTGTTGCAGTAGCTTCTTTATAAAGAATGTGAGCTGTCTTTTCTTTTACAGTGTTAATGCCGAGGAAGTTAAGCAAATCATTGAACTCATTTGTCTTCTGAGCATAGAGTTTGTCTACCAAATAAGGAACATCAAGTTTGAGAACCTTTACATTGTCCTTGATTCCAGTCTTCTGGTCTACATAAACAACCTCGTCCATTTCCTTAATCTGCTTGAAAATGTTCTGAATGGAGAGATGAATCTCAGGACTTGTTTCAATAATGTATGGAGTCTTTTGAGCGTCAATGTTCAAATCCATTGTTCTTTCAAGTTTTGAAACTCTGTTTACATACTTCAAAATCCAGAAGATAGTAGGAATACAGTCATTATTATTCTTTATCCAAATAAATCTTCCATCGTTGCCGTTGACTACAACAGTGTTATTACCGTTATAATCTGTAAGAGTAAAGCTATTTGGTTCGCCGTACTCATTAATGCCGCCAGTTGGTACGCAACATCTTACTTTCCACTGACCGTTATCGTTGAATAACGCACACTGACCTTTAAGATAAAGGAGCATTTCGATATATTCACTTAAATGGTCCATAGGTTCAATCTGCTCACTGCGCCACTTAAATCTACTTGTTGCAAGAAGACGAGCGTTTGCCATTACCTGGTCATAGGTAAGCAAATTTGATGGGTAACCATCTACGCCTTCAATAGCATCAAGGTTGGCATAGGGAACTGATTCAAACCAATTAAAACCATTGGTTGTTGGTAATCCCATAACGTAACCTCCTATTATTTAAAATTTAAGGACGGCGGCGAAGTGCCGACCGCCCTTATTTAATGTTTATCTCTTAGGACTTTGAGTAAACTTCAAGGTCATCGAAATCAGGAGCTGTAACTGCGCCTGTTTCTGCGTTAACAACGCCCTGAACAGCGATGTAAAGACCAGCGCTATTCTTTACGTAGTACTCATTGTACTTAGTAGCCCAGTCATCAGGTTCTACGCTTACTGCTGTGAATGTAGCTGTTGTAATAGCAACTGCATTAGCGAATGGGCAAAGAGCCATAATAGCCTGCTTGTTAAGGAAGATGTTCTCCTTAGCTGTTGCAGGGTTATAAATCTGACCAGTCTGGTTGAATACGTCTGTTACATGAACAAGAGCGTCATCAAAGATAATTGCCTGGATTTCTCCGTCAGCATCGAGCTTGTCAACGACAAACTTCTTACCGATGAAGTTAGCCTTATCCATATTGAATGCTGCGGCAAGAGCCTGAACATCAATAACAGCGTTTGAACGGTTTGTAAGAGCAATAGAAACTGCACCAGGTTCTGTCCAAGTTGTAATTCTGTCGCCCTCTGCGTGTGTCATGTTCCAACCATTGTAATCCTCTGATGGGAACTGGAATGCACCATAAAGTGTACGAGCTTCAACAAGAAGTGCCTTAGCTGTAGCCTCATCTGTAACTGCCTGGATAGGAAGCTGAGGAATAAGAGCATTAGCAACACCGTTTGTGAAGAGGTCCTTCATAGCCTTGAATTCATCAATATTTGCAGAAGCGTTAATATCTCTTGCAACGCCGTCGATGAATGAAGCGTAGCTCTCCCAAGAAGTAGCAACCTTCTGGAGTTCAAGTGCGCTATAAGTTCTCTGGTACTGACGACCATAGTTAACCTTGTAGAATACCTGCTTGATATCAGGAACCTTGTCAACAAGAACATGAGCGTTCTGGTTAATTGACTGATTTGCCTCGCCAACGCCGTCATTTACAGTAGTTGTGATTGTCTCACCAGGGTAAGCAGTCTCAACATTTACTGCGAAGTAACGACCTGTCTGAGGATTGAAGTACATCTCACTCTCGCCGAAGCCAAGAGGAAGTGTAGAATTCTTAAATCTTGCGAGTGGGTTTGTGAATGCCTTTGAAACAATCTTCTGGCTGATGATAACATCAACAAGTGTCTCAAAATACTGGTTCATTGTAAGTGAACTACGAGCAATGCCGTTCCACCACATAGGAGCGGAATCGCTGATAAGGTCAGGTCTGCCGAGCTGTTCTGTAAGAGTAGCAGCAATAGCCTGAGCGTCCATAGGTGTAGTAACTGAAGCCATAAATAGATTCCTCCTTTTGAATTAAATTTCTTTCTCAATGAGCAGAACGTCATCGAGGTAGATTTTTAGTTTTCTTTTTTTATTTTCAGTCTTTTGTCCTGGAAATACTGTTCCACGCTGGAAAGTCTTGATATAATTATTACCTGTTACCTCTGAACCAAACCAATGGTTATTGGTATAGGGTTCTGTATCTCGTGTATCAACGTGAGTAGCTCCATTCATGAGACCAATGCCGCCAAAGCCGACTCTTTCAGCCGCTTCAGCTATATCTTCAGCAGTATAGTAAGAACCATCCTGCTTTTGAACTTTGATATCTGCCGCCATACCTTTTGTATGAGCATCGTTTCTATAACCGCCAACTTTCACTGAACAATTAGGACAGCGATAGCCGCTTGTTACGTAAATAGCCTTTGCCTTCATAAGTGAATGCATTTCCTCAAGGCGGCGAATTAACAATTCTGACATTGTAGCTGTTTTGCCACAATTGCATCTAAACTCAGAAGAGTCAAAATGGGCACTTAAATTTCCCATTACAATCCCTCCTATTATTCAAAAATATATTTGTCCTGAACTGGGTCGAACCTTACACTCTTATGACCACTTTTAGAGCCTACAGGAGGCTTAGAACCAGTTCCTTCTTCAGGTTTCTTCTTTGCAAGACTATCAATTGTAGCCTGCTGGTCATTGAGTTTGGTCTGCCATTCTTTCAACTTGGTTTCATATTCTGAACTCTTTGTCTCCAACTCGCTATTCTTTGTTGTCAAAACTGCGTTCTGAGTTTTAAGTTCTTCAATCTTAGTTTCAAAACCATTTACCTTGTTTACAATTTCATCCCACTGTTCTTTCGTAATTTCCATGCCATTTCTCCTCCCAACGTAAAAGCATTTTATTTTTGTTTTTGTTCTCCTCCATTGTCGGGAGGATTTCTGGTTCACTTAAAAAGTGAAATTAACTTGAGGAAGGTCTAAGTTTTTCAGACCTTATCCCATTTTTTCATCTCTTCAATTTCTTCTTCAACAAAAGAATTGCCGCCAAGTGCCTTATATTGGTCATATAAGTTCATCGTTGACTGATATATAGGACCTGGAATCTCTTTCTTATCCTTATAAACATGAAAGACCTGCGTAATTGAGTGACGTAGACTGACAATGTTAATTGACTTTTGTTCAGCGGCGAAATCGTCTAACTTACTATCCACATCATCAAGTCTTTCACTAAGTTTATTAAGGCTTGAACCAATCTCTGCTTTAAGCTCTGAAATTGAACGACTTACATCATTCATTTCCGTACCGATTTTTAAAAGATTTTCCTCGTGGTCCATTCTATCTTTTGAATTCTGATTGCGAGAAAAAAGTGATTTGACTATTACGGCAATAGCAGTGCCAGCAGCACCAATTATTGCTCCAACTAAAGTTGGGTCCATTTGTATCACCTTCCTTCGCCGCCCTTTCAATACTAATGTAACAATCCCTTTCCTATCCTCTACAAAATTCGGAACCGCTCACTTCGTTCGCTTTGTTCCTCTTTCGTTAACCCTTCCTGTCCTTCTCTATAATAGTTATACCACATTT
>JAZSHA010000127.1:0-15157 GCA_045533025.1 Oscillospiraceae bacterium | reverse complement strand
GAAATATATTAATGTCAAGAGCAGGACTTATAGTTCTGCTCTTTTCTGTTTTATAGAGCTTAGTCTAAAGAAAACTACATTATATAAAGAAGATTATTAGAGGAGGTGTCAGCTATGGACAACCTTGTTGGTATGAAAGAGTTATACGATATCAATATTCGTATTAGTCAGCCCATAGAACTGGGCGGCAGAAAATATGATATAAATGAAACTATTCTTAGTTTTGAGCGTGCTGATATCGCACAGGTATAGGAAATAAAAGAGCATAAACAAGCTCGCGGCGGATATAATAACAATATGCTTATTGATTGGGAAACTGATAAAGAAGCAACTTTTGCCATTACCCATGGCGTATTATCTCCAACAACGTGGGCTGTTCTTAGTAATTCTAAATTGAATAGTAAGAAGGCTAAGTCTGTTTCTTATAAAGAGCAGCTTGATGTCATTGAAGATGATGACTATTGGTTTGTTAATCTCAAATATATTCCAAATCACGTTGACGGACAATGGGGCTTACAAGGCAATCCTGAGAATGAGCAAATGCCGATGGGAAGAAGAGAATGGTTGCCACTTAAACCACTTCCTCCTAAGTCAGATAGATTTTTATTCTGCTATGATATGGAAACTGGTAATAGAATAATGAAATTTGAAGTTTGCGGCAATAGGATTATTTTTAGAGGAGAACATAGGAAAGTAATGGTTGATTATACTTTTGACTATGTTGATGACATGCTCCAACTTGATATTGGTAATAGACTGTTTAATGGTTTCTTAAATCTTACTGCAAAAACAACCGTAAAAGATTTCTTTACTGGAGAACCAAGAACAGCAATCCTTGAGATTCCAAGACTGAAAATTTAGTCAGGTCTTGCAATGAAATTGGGTACAGCTTATGACAATCCAGTTGTAAGTGATTTCTATTTTATCGGTTATCCACAAGAGGGATAGCGAGCAGAATTGAATTCGATATGTAAGATTACATTTTTAAACAATGAGCTTACGGGAGACTACGAGTGATGAACTATGGCAGGATATGAAGGTTTTTTAAATCCGCCGCAAGCCTATGATGATATGGTGTCTTCTATCGTTGCGAAAGATGCAAGGTATTAGTATTTTGAAGGAAGAGCCTTTACTACAGCTTTTACTCGCATTGAAAATGCAATTAAAGGAGAAGCACGAAGTCAAAATAGAATTTGGAAATAGCATGAAAGAGAATATGGTAAGAAAGATTTAATAGTTAAATTATAGACTAAAAAAGCTCAATACGAACATGTAGAAATTTATTTATGGCGTACATTGGTTTAGGCATTGGCGCAAGCAGAGGGCGTTAGTAGTCCAAGTTAGTTAAAAGGATACCCTGGAGATAATTATCCAGTTGGTAGTACTTCTAAAGATAAGGTTAATTTCTGGGATTGGCTCATGTTTTATTCGATTACTTCAAAGGCAAATGCACGAGGAGGATTTGACTCATTGGATGATTCAAGTAAAACTTATTGCGTTTTAAGAAGTGATGAGATGTATGAGCATCTTAGAAAAACTCCTCAAATTGCTACTCGTCTTTCAAGAAAAGATTGGGAGAAAGGAAGAGGTAAAAAGAAGACCTTATATAATTTAAATGACGATGAAAAGATGAGAAGATTGGAAAATTTGATGAATAAGAGCTTAATGAAAAATAGTCGTTCAAAAGATAGTCTTGAGGCATTAGTCGCTGCGGCGATTGAGGAAATGGTTAGCGAAAAAATTTCAGACGCTATGCTATCAAGAGAAATTTCTGATAGATACATTAGAGTTGCTAACCAAAGTTTAGGAGAGGTAAAGAGCAAAATTAAAAGCGGTGGCGGTGGATACCGAGAAATGCACGATTTATTAAAAAAATGGTTAGAAGATTTTGGTAGTACAATCAATAATGATTTTAGAGAAGAAATTAGAAAAGACCCAAAGACAAAAGATACAAATCTCGATGATTTGGAAATTTCAATGACCATTAAAAATGGAGACAGTGCATTCTTCACATTAAAAATGCGTGGAGAAATTGACGAAGATAATGAAAACTTAGCAAATGATTTTGTTACAAGTATTCTTGATTTCTTTAGAAATCCACCCAATTATATTACAGTTGGTATAGCTGGACAAAAGAAGAAATTCAGATTAAGTAAAGATGCAAGAAAGAGTATTGCTTCTTTACCAGTTAAAGATGTTATTAACTCAGATATAATAGGACGTTATTTAAATAGAAACGGAAAATCTTTGAAAAGCAATTCTGTTATTGCTGGTGTCCTTGGAGAACTTGGTTCACATTATCATCTTAATGCTTTTTCTATTCAAGCAACTTCTTTGGGTAGTAAATAGCAAATGTATAATAATAGTGGTAATATGGTTTTTGCAGATGACGCGGCAAGTGGACGTAGTACTTATGGAAAAGATTATAAAAGTACTGGTCAGTCTTTCTCTGATATGTTATTTTCTGTGAAGACAACTGGTAATGGTGCGCCAGGCGTTGTATAGGTTGGTTTAAATATCAAAAACTATATAACTAATGAAAATCATTTTACTTTGACATCCATGCAAACTGCGGGTATGAATTTAACTAATCCATATTTAAAGAGATATTTGTCTTAGGAAGAAATTAATCTTCTTTAGTTTGTATAGGCTAATAATGCTTTGTTATTGAAGTATGCTCCTAATTTTAGAGATTTCCCAGATTTGGAATATATGGCAACTACATTGATGGACAATAATATTGGAAAATTACTAAGAATTGAAGGTCAAGGTTCTGATATTAAGAATTATTTAATCGTTGCTAATGGACATTACATTCCAGCATCTTGTATATTTACATATGCTTTATAGAAAATAAAAGATAATGATAATCATACTAAAAATCTTTTTTATAGCATTACTAATACAGGTCTATTTCCTTTTGAGTCAAGAAAGGAAAGTGCCACAACAGTAACAGTTGGTAGTGAATAGAATCCTTCTTCAGTTAAAGAGTTGGATGCAAGTACATTACAAATAAATAGGTTAACAAGCAGATATTAGTCGCTTCTTTATAAAATGCAACAATTTGAAGTTATTGTTAGCCAATTATTAGCATAAGAGGTGAAAAATGAATGGCATAGAAAATTGAGCTTAAGCTCGATGCTTCTGATGTAGTTAAAAGTTATCGAGCAGCGATAACCGCTATGGAATAGGCAGGGGCAAAATCAAGTATTACATCTGGACTTACTAAATCATTAGATAGATTAGAATAGAAATTTAAGGATTTAGCTAATGAAGGTGCGCTTGGTAAAGAGACTTCTAAGGAAATTGAAAACTTCCAAAAGCGAGTAAATAGTACATATTCATCTCTTGGTCAGTTGGGAAAGGAGATGGAAAGACTTGCAAAGAATAAGAAGACTTTTCCAACTTCTGCAATTAACGAATTTGAAAAGAAAATAGAAGAGGCTAAATCAAAAGTCACTGAAATTCAGCAGGCTTTTACTAAGCAGTTTACTAAACTTGGTTTAACTGAAGGATTAGCTGAAACATTAAAAACAGAAGAAGATGTTAGAAGAGTTTTAGAAGAGTAGTTAAGATTAAGATAGAAGAATGTTGAAGAAGCTAAGAAGGCAGCTGACGCAGCAAGAGAAGAAGCTGGTAAATCAGTAAAAATTTCAGGTCCGATTCTTAGTACAAGTAATATTAGTAAAACTTCTGGTTTTAATAAAGATGAAAGAAGTTTAATTCAGCAATCAATCAATGAAGAAATAGTTAAAGGTATCCGAAGTGGAGAAGAGTTTGCACAAGTATGGGAACGTATTGTTGCAGGAGAGAGAGCTTTCTTCAGTTCAGAATCTGAATTGCAAACTTTCATTACTGACATAGATTAGTTAAAGAATAAAATTCAAGAAGTTATTGATAAGAGAGATAAATTAGCAGAATAGAGTTCTGCAGGTCAGAATTATAAAAATGCTGTTGCATCTCGTGACCAGTTAGGAAGTATTGACGCAAGTGGTGCGGTAAACTTTTCTAATGATGCTCAGGCGGCAATTGACGGTACTACTGAGTCTTATCAAAGATTGGCTGAAGCTGAACAGAATGTTGTTCAATTAAGTCAAGAAGAATCTACAGCAAGACAGAAAACTGAATAGGATTTGGCGGCAGTAACTGCGGCGACGAGAGGACTGGTTGAAACATCAGAGACTTCTCGTGTTCAGTTTAATGGAACATCAAAAGCGCTTTATGACACAGCCAAGGCGGCAGAAAAAACTTCAAACTCTTTCGACTTAATGAAGAGTAGAATTTTGATGTTATTAAGTGCAACTTCTATTTTTAACTTAATTAAACGTCAAGTTAAGGAAACTTATGAAGATGTAAAAACGCTTGATAAATCATTCGCTTCTATTGCGATGGTTACTAAGTATAGCGTTGATGAGATGTGGGGCTCATATTCTCTATACGCAGATATGGCGGCAGAATTAGGTCAGAAAACTAATAGCGTTATTCAGGCATCTGCTTTGTTCTATCAGCAAGGTCTTAATACTAATGAAGCTCTTGAATTAACAACTGACACCATGAAACTTGCTACTTTAGCAGGTAATGACTTCCAGACTGCTACTCAGGAAATGACTTCTGCTCTTCGTGGTTTCAAAATGGAAATGGACGAAGGCGGACACGTTACAGACGTTTACTCAGAACTCGCAGCTCACGCCGCAGCGTCAGTTGATGATATCGCACAGGCTATGGCGAGAACAGCGTCAATCGCAAATTCTGCTGGTATGTCATTTGAAAACACTTCTGCTTTCCTTACTCAGATGATTGAAACTACTCAGGAATCAGCAGAGAACATCGGTACATCTTTAAAGACTATCATCGCAAGATTTACTGAGTTGAAAGAAAACGTAGCTGGTACATCAGATTCAGAATTCGAAGACTTGGACTACAATAAGGTTGATAAAGCATTAAAATCAGTAGGTGTATCTCTTAAAGACACTACTGGTCAGTTCAGAGACCTTGACCAAGTATTCCTTGAGTTAAGTGGAAAGTGGGATACTCTTGATAGAAATACTCAGCGTTATGTTGCTACTATTGCAGCAGGTTCACGTCAGCAATCACGTTTCATCGCTATGATGGATAATTATGATAGAACAGTTGAGCTTATGGGCTTGGCGGCTGATGCTGAAGGTAAAGCAGATGAACAGTTCGCAAAATATGCTGATACTATGGAGTATAAACTTAATCAGTTATCAACTAAGTGGGAAGAGTTTAGAGTACAATTACTTGATAGCGATTTCTTCAAGGGAATGATTGATGGTTTAAGTGGATTCCTTGATAGATTAAAGAATATTGATTTTAAAAATGTTATTGCTGTTGCTCCTTTTGCAATCTTTGCAGCGAAAACATTTATCACTAATTTAATGAACACAATTTCCAGTGCCGGAACTATGATTGCCGCAACAGGTCGTAAAATAGGTCAAAGACTTGCTACTGGTGTTGAAACAGGTATTGGAAAAATTGGACAGAAAATTGCTAAGTTACTTGGCAAAGAATATAATCCAAAAATTGCTATTAACCAAGCTCAGCTTGAGTTATAGATTAAACAGATAACACAGAACCTCGATGCGCTAAAGGCTAAATATGGAGAAATAACTTTTAATGCCGCATTGAATATCAATCCTGAGTCTGCAACTATTGTAAGAGATTTAGCTAACCAGATGGTTCAAGCTGGTGTCTCTGCTGAAATTGTAAAGGATTAGATGTCACAATTTGGTGTAGAAGTTGATGTTGTAGATGGTCATGCTGTAATATTAACTACAGACCTTGAATAGGCATCAAATTCAATTAGAGACCTTTCAAATTCAGCAAGAAATGGTGTAAATTCTCTTAATGGCTTTAGTCAAAGTTCAGCTCAATTAACAGCAAGAAGCGCTGCTGTGACCGCGGCATGGCAAGGAGTTGCATCTGCTATTACAATGGCAGTATCTGCATTAGCTACTGGAGCTGCTTCTTGGGAAGAAGCCGGTAAGATGATTCTTAAAATGATGATTGCTACTGGTCTCCAGATGGCAATGACAGCATTTACTACTTCTTACCAGACTGGTATGAGTATCGGTGAAGGTCTTAATGCTGGTCTTGCAGCAACTGGTATCGGTTTAATCATCGTTGCAATCGGTGCAGCAATTGGTGCTCTCTTTATAGGTATCGGAGCTTTAGCAAAGGCTATTAAAGGAAACAAGAAAACCTTAGAAGAGCAATTAGATGAAGCAAAGAAGAATGCTGAAGAAGCAAAGAAATTAGCAAACGAGACTTCATCTCAAAAGAAGGATGCTCAGTCAGAAGCTAAAGCTGCAAAAGAACTTCGTGAAGAATATGAAGAACTATCAAATAAAGTACATAGAACGAATGAAGAACAGCAAAGATATGAAGAACTGGTAGATGAAATTAGAGAAAAACTTCCTGAAGTTGTTGTAAGTTATAATGAAGTTACTGGTGAATTAGTAACTTAGAATAAGTTATGGGATAACATCATTAGTAAAGCAGAAAAGGCTGCAAGAATTGCAAATAGAACTAACTATATAGCTTAGCTCGGAGCAATAAATGCCGATACAGCAGTTGCTGAAGCTTCTCATGCTGCATAGGTAGCTTCTCCTCAGAGATAGTTAGACTTTATGGCAAATGCAATGGGCTATTCGCTTGTTACATAGCAGTATGGTGTTCCAGAACATGCAAGCTATTTTTCAGACTTACTTGCTTTAGCATAGAGACAAGAATATTTATCTGATAAAGACATTAAAGAATATTCTGAAAGTGATGTTGAAAAATTGGCAAAACATTTTGCAGAAAATTATTATGGTTCTGCTAACTCAATTGGCGGAGCAGATACTGCAAAAGCTTTGACTGACTATGTTAATAGTCATGACCTTGAAGATTCAAGAAAACTTATTACAGCTTTGAGTGAACTTGACGGTGACCTCAGTGATATGAGCGCCGAAAGTAAACAGTTCATCGAAGATTATAAAGCTGCAAATGAAAATCTGATTAATGGATATGATGAACAATTATAGAAACAACAAGAGTTAAATGACGAGTTAATTAAAGCACAACGCGCGATTTGGATAAAAGATGAGCTTGATGTTTCAGAGTCTGTTGCTGACTTTATGGTTGACAGAATGGACTTTGGTGGAAAAACTGGTGAAGAAATTGCGAAAAGTGCAGAAGCATATTTTGCAAAAACAATTGGCGGCGGAAAAGATAAGTTCTCTTCAGCAGAAAAGATGGGTGAGTATGCTGGTAAAGACAAAGGTGCTTGGGCCGATAATCTTGAAGAATGGGACGATTTGATTGGTCATGGCGCCGATGAAAATGGCGTTGCTATCACCGATGTAATTCAAAAAATGAATGACCTTGCTAAAGCAAGTGGTCAAAATCTCCCAGAATTAACCGCTTCTTCTTGGAATGCTGCAAGACGAGATGATGAAGATTGGAAAGAATTACTTCCAACTCTTGAATACTTTGATGAAGCTTATTAGGCTGCATATGAAGAACATCGTCTTAAAATGGTTCAACTATCAGAAGAGGAACAAAAAGCTGTAGAAGACTTCTATTCAAAGCTCAATGATTCAACTGTTGCACAATTAGAGACTGAAAGAAATATCCTTATTGCTTCAATGGATAGTGATGAAGATAAATAGTATGCAGAGCAAAAAGCATAGGAGTTCGTTGATAACTTAAATAAAGCAATTTCAGACGCAGAGCAAAAAGTAGGAGCTTCTGAGGGTGCACTTAACGGATGGACACAGTCACAAATAACTGCCTTAAATACTGCGTTTGATACATTGGCTGAAAAAATGCCAGAAGGAGCAGATAAATTTACTACTGCTTTATTAAATGAACTTAAGACTAATTCAAAATTCACTAAGGATTAGTTATTAGGAATGATGCAAATCCCTTGGAATGAGATTGACTTATCCAACTTCTCACAATACCAAGATTAGATACTTGAAATTCTTGAACAGACCTTTAGTGAAGAAGAAGCAAAAGAACTCGCTGATAAATTTGTAACGGAAGCTACAAAGGCTGGTATTGCTTCATTCGGTGTTAAATCTCAAGACGTTGTTGA
Source organism: Oscillospiraceae bacterium (assembly GCA_045533025.1). GTDB lineage: Bacteria > Bacillota > Clostridia > Oscillospirales > Ruminococcaceae > RGIG8773. The sequence continues at coordinate 7,059 of JAZSHA010000127.1, read as the reverse complement.
CTCAATAACAGATAGTATTGAAGAAGGACTTGAAAAATGGATTAAGGGCTATAGTGACCTCGGCGATGCAATTACCGCACAACTTAAAGATGGCTTTATCTCATTTACATAGTCTCAAGAAGTAGAAAAAGCACTTGCTGAACTCGGTCTTGAAGCATCTGAATACTTAGACTTTACAGATGATGGTAAGGTTATTCTTAATGAAGAAAAACTTACTTAGGAGTTCAGAAATCAGTTAAATAATGCTGATGCAATTCTTGAAGTAGCAAACAAAGAGACATAGGCTAAGATAGATGAATTAAAAGTACAGAGAGATTAGATTATAGCTGAAAGAGATTTACTTATTGCTACTAAACAGAGACTTGCGGCAGAGCAAGATATTTTAATTACAAGACAGCAGCAATATAACATGAATTTAACTGGATGGGCTAAAACCTATGCAGATAAAGTTCTCGATATTTATAAGGGTCAAAGAGCAGCTACTACTGAAGAAATTAATAATATCAATTCAGAATACGCAGATAAGTTAAGAGACATTAATAATCAAATTGCTGAATATCAAACCAGTCTTAATTCAATTAAACCAGGGTCTAAAGAATATCTTGAAACACAAAATAAAATAAAAGCTGCATTAAGAGAAATCTCTACAATGAGAGATTCTTATCTTCCAGATGAAGAAAAGGTTAAAAGCGTTGCTGATGCAACAAAAGACCATGAGAAGGCATTGGAAGATTTAGCTAAGGCTCAAGAAGATGTAGCTGAAAAGCAAGAGAAATTAAATGACGCTCTTGAAGAATATAACGACCTTCTTTATGGTAAAGATAATCGTAAGTCTTCACTTGACCATTTGTATAATTATGATGAAGCAATTAAGTCATTCAATGATGAAATTTCTCGTTCTAAGGATTTACTTGCTGATTCTAAGTCTGTTGAAGATTCAACCGTTGCTCTTCAGCGTTATGCAAGTGCAACTCATAATTTAATCGCAGAAGAAACAGCTAAACAGCAAGTTATTTAGGCAGGATTGAAAAATTATGCCGACATGATTGAGAATGGTAGCTATGCTTACACTAATAGAGAAACTGGTCAGACTACTAATGTTAACTTTGGTGACTATGCTCGCAAAGATAACAGAACTGGTAAATATATTATTGACCAACGTCTTATTAATGAAGCTAAGTTTACCGACGATATTAAAGACCTTCTTGAAGAACAGGTTTATAATTACAATAAGTATAGAGATGAGCTTCTTAAATCGGAAGATAATATTCGTAAAGCAGAGAAAGAATTACAAGAAGAAAGAAAAGCTGCTCTTAAAAATTACGCCGCAATGGAGACTGAAATTGCAGAAGCTCTTAAGGCGCAATATCAAGAAGAAGTTGATGCTCTCAAAGACAAGTACGATGCAATGAAAGATGCTGATGATGACTATCTTGATGCTCTTCAGGATGCAATTGATAAACAGAGAAAGTTAAGAGATAAAGAAAATAAGTACGAAGATTTAGCACAGAAAGAAAAGAGACTTTCATTGATGCAGAGAGATACATCTGGTGCCAATGAGCTTGAAACTCGTCAGCTTGAAAAGGAAGTACAGCAAGACAGAGAGTCATTGCTCGATGAAGCAATTGATGAAATTATTGATGGACTTTCAGAACTTTACGAGTCTCAGCAAGAACTTAGAGATTCAGAAATGGAACTTAAAGAAGCCTTGCTTGATAATACTCTTTACTGGAATACACAGGCAGAAGGTCTTGCGGGTTCATTTGAGTCAGCAGAAGACTATGCTCAATTCCTTTCAAGTCTTTCAGAAGAGTATTCAATGATGACTCTTGCTCAGCAGCAAGTTAAACTTCAGGAATATGGAGAAACTTATACTGCTGCAAGTGAATATATGGCAATGTAGGCTATGAATAGCGCATCTGAAACTGGTGATTTTATCATTGATACAATGACAATTACTGGTGAAGAAGTTGGCACGATTGTAGCTGAAACAGCGGAAACATTTAGTACAGAAGTTATTCGTTCTTATAACGAAACTACTGCTGCTTTTGAAGAGGATATGAGAAAAGCAGAAGAATCAATCGATTCTGCAAAAGCAGCACTCCAAGAAGCAATTAACAAACTTAATGAATGTGCCGCGGCAGCGAATGCAACTGCACAGGCTCTTAGAGATGCTCAGGCTGCACAAGGTGCAGGCGGTGCTGGTTTGGGTTATGAAGATAACTTCGGTGGAGCTGAAAGCACATACGTTGGTCCAGCAAGCGGATAGTTGGTTGACTGGGTTGCTTTAAAGGATACTATGGACGGAATGGGATATAGTATTAATAATAATGGCAGCGTTGAAAGTGGTACTATTGCCTTTGGCGCAAATAGCTCAACTTCTCATGGTCAGCTTGCTTCATATATTTAGAAACTTTATCGAGGCAATGAGTTAGAAGAGTTGCAGTAGGTAACAACTGCGCTTGGATTGTCTACTACCGACGGTAATAGCTCAACTCCTCTTAATTCTTATCAACTTTATAATAAGATTAAAGAAAGACTTATTGCCGCAGACGGTACACTTACTTCTTTATTTAAGTATAAAGATGGTGGACTTGTTAATTATACAGGTCCAGCTTGGGTTGATGGTTCTCCAGAGAGACCTGAAGCTTTCTTGGATTCAGAAGACACTGCTCGTATCGGTGAAGCAGCTAAAATTCTTGCTGACATTCCTTGGATGGATAGAGACACTGATAACACTTCAGTCGTTACTAATAATGGCGGCGACGTAAGTGTAGAAATAAATCTGAACATTGACCATATCTCTTCTGATACTGATATTGACGAAATGATTCAGAGAGTTAAGGACGAAATCGTAGATGTTGCACGTCCTGAGGGTACAAACGTAATCCTTCAACAGCAACTCAATTAAGCCTGGTGCCGCTCCGGCGGCACCCTTACCCTTCTAAGAGGTGAGATTAATGTCATTTGTTCCACGTTTAACTAAACCTGAAGCTGGTAATAAATATTATATTACCAAAGCAAAAGGCGGTTGGTCAACCGCTATTGTCGGAAATCCTACTGACCCAGATTGTAACGTTCTTCACAACTGTGTAGGATATGCTTTTGGAAGATTTAACGAGTTAATTGGTGACACAAAAATGACTCATCTTCTTCCTGTGAACGCTGAAAACTTTTATTCAGTTGCAATTTCTCAAGGACTTAAAGTCGGTGCAGAACCTAAACTTGGTGCGGTAATTGTTTGGGAAGGTATCGGTGCCGCGGCAGGTCATGTAGCTGTAGTTGAACAGATTTATGATGATGGCTCAATTTTAACATCTGAATCTGGCTATGGCTGTGCTAATGCATTCTGGACTACAAAACGTAAGAAAGGAAATGGCAACTGGGGCGCGGGTAATGGATATAAGTTCTTGGGCTTTATCTACTTACCTGGAGATGAACCAACTCCAGTTCCTATTCCAACTCGTACTATCAAGAAAGGTATGCACGGTGACGATGTTAAGGAAATGCAGTCAAAGCTTGCAGGTAAAGGCTATTTGAGAAATAATGAAATCGATGGTGCATTTGGTAAAATTACTCTTGGTGGACTTCTTGCATTCCAGTTTGAGAATGATTTGGAAGTTGATGGACTCTGCGGTCCAGCTACTAAAAGAGCGTTAGGAATGTAAGAAGAGGGGCTTAGTTATCTAAGCCCCTTTCTTTATTAGAGCAAGAGCAGCTAATTTTTACATTATAATAGATAAGAGCTTGACTTTACCCGTAATTTCGGGTATAATAAAGAAAAGTGAGGTGAAGAAAATGAAGCCTATTGATTTTCGTGGCTTCCGTTTTGGTAAGATTCACACAAGTGACTTACATTTGGAAGTCGTAAGTACCTCTGATAGATATGAACCAAGAATTCTTCCAGCTCCTACGGATACTACACTTGATGTTCCTGGTAGCGATGGACAGTACTATTTTGGTTCTGTTTATAAAAACAGAGAGATTACTTGTAATTTGGCTTTTGATAATGTTTCTGAATAGATTTACAGAAAGATTAGATAGCTATTTGCGACAGATAAGTTATAGGATTTAGTTTTCGATGAAGAGCCATATAAGACTTGGAGAGCGAAGATTAAATCAAAACCTGAATTCAAGTCTCTTTGTTTTACTGATAAAGAGTCTGGTGAAAGAGTTTACAAAGGTACTGGTAAACTCGTTTTTATTTGTTACTTCCCATATGCGTTTGGTTTTGATAAATATGTTGTAAGGGCGGCAGATTATTATACTCTTAACCCTCCACAGTGTATTATCCAAGAAGCATATAGTGACAATACTTTCGTTAAAAGTAAGAAAGACTCCGTTGATATTCGTCATTTACCGGAAGATATTAACTATCATTATAATACAAATCCAAGTGATTACGAGGGCGGCACAACAGAGGCTCACATTAATGCTCCTAAGTTTAGAGATAAAACTCATAGAAACCGCTTAGGAAGAGATTGGGAGCCTAATGATAAAATGCCTTGGAAAGCTGGTTTCCCTACATATGACCAAGTTGTAGCAGGCGAATTGTTCTTTGATACACCTGATGGAGAAAAATCTCTTATTGACGTAAGAAGCTATTGGGATAATGTGCCTGAATGGGAGAGCACTGCAAAACTTCTTTATACTCCTACTCTTGATTATGATTAGGAACTCATGTATTTACCACAATATTCAAAAACTGATTTCATCAATATGGACCTTGGCTTTAACAGTGGCAGGGCTATGATTGGTTCCCGTATGCTTGTGTATAACCCAGGTGACTTGCCTGTTGAGTGGGAAATTCGTTTTGATGAAAATAAAAGAAGTTTCTGGTCTTGCCGCGGCGGCACGAAGTTTAGAATTAGACGTTTCAATGTTGAGCGTCTAAGTATTGCAAATGCTGTTGATTGGTGTGGACTTACTACTTATGAGGCGGCGGATAATGAGCCTTATAAATATGGTACTAAATATTTCAAGAGAAGAAAAGTTAATATGTACGAAATAATTGAAGCTCTTGAAAATGGTGATATTGATTTTGATTCTTTACCACCGATTAAAAAACCTGGAGTACATGCACAGGTTAATTCTTACTATACAAAAGAAGAATTAATCGCTGCTTTACGAATGGGAATAATGCCAGCTGATAAACAGTGGGGCGATAAAAACTATGTTTATCCAGATAAACCTTTCAATGAATTAACAACGACAGAGCTTGCTAATTATATTGATTCTGGGATTCAATCTGATAAGATAGCTTTTAATTTGCATTTAGATGATGAAGCATGGCAATAGCTCATTCCAGCATTAACTCTTGCAGGACTTGGAAAAGCTCATCCTCATCATTGTTATTATATTGAACCAATTCCTCGTCAGAAACTTGGACACTATATTAAACTCTTCTATTGGCAGACAATTCAGTGGAGAGGAGATAGACTTCCTACTGGAGACTGGGTTGCTGATTTAAGATATGGAGAACTTGCAAAGGATATATTAGTCAAAGTTACAAATGAAAAAGGCGAAGAAGAAATTCGTGTTAAAGACATAAATAATCCTCTTGTTAATTTTATTAAAATGTTTGCAAATGTTAGCATAGAAGGTGTTGTTACAAATGCACCGGACCGCGGCAATGTATATAGAGAAATTTATAAAGACCTTGATTTCGAGAGAGGAATTGAGCTTGCTAATAGATATGAAGAATTATTTGCAGGCTGTATTACAGAAGAAGAAGAGTATGAACTTTATTGGGAAACTTTAAAAATGTTGCTTAAAGAGTTCACTCCAATCTTGAAAAAGACTTATGATGATTGGTGGTCTTCTCTTGATTATAGCGAAAGACCTAATCATAATAAACCAACTGAAGAAGAAATGATTGACCAGTTCATTGACAGTTATATTAACCATCCTTCTGAATTTATCAATTCAGATATGAGAGATTTGGATTACGCCAATGATGTCTTTAATGGATATAAAATGCCAGAGTGGATGACTAATGACTATATTGAAATTGACCAAATGGCATTGTCTGGTGTAGAAACTGCAAGACAATTCTTAGAAGCAGTTGGTGAAGGAACTGATAAGGTATTTACAGGTTCTCGTAGACAATATACTGATACAGATAGACAATATCTTATCGAAGCTGGCATCTATTCAAAGTTAGTCAATACTCTTGATAACACAATCGGTGTTGGCGGATATATTAACGACCTTCTCGATGATTATTATTATCTCAATACTGATAATCGTATGCTTTATACTACTGCAAATCCTTATGGCATGGAGTTTGTATATAAACCAAATAAGGTTGTTATGAATGATGCTATTACACAAGGTAAGTGGTTTAAACTTCCTCCTGGCTGGTCACTGATTTGTGTTGAGCCAGTTGTTGATGAGTCCCTCTGGGGCGGCAAGCGTTGGGAGGATGCAAGACCTTATGATTGGGGCTATGGCGGTGATTTTAATAGAAATAAGCGGGAAGGTCAATAGCTTTATGATTATGTCTATGATTTAGCAAGAGAAGAGTTCTTCGCAGTTTATCCTAAAAACAGTATTATTAAAAAGATTGTCCCAGAGGAAAACTTGGAAGGATATGAGGATACTCATGATAGCATAAATGGTACTGAAGACCCAGTAGATGAATTACTTAAGTTTAAGGTTTGGTATGAGAGCCAGCTTTAGTTCCACGAAAGCTCTGAGTGGTATAATTACTTTGCAAAAAGTTTATTTAAGAAATATAAGAACGATGGCGAATATACGTTCTTAAAAATCATAAACAGTATTTGGTCAAGTATCGCACCATATTATACTTGGACAGTTAATCGTGGTGTTTGGACTGACCCCGATAGAACCCAAGGACACGGTCCTGACCTTGATGATTTTGATATAACTGGTCGCCCACTTCGTTGTATTAACAACGATATTAGTGACTGGTGGTGGTATGCTTGTAACTATGTATGGGCAAACTTCCCTCCACTTTATTGGGCAGTAGCAGATATGTTAAATAGATTATAGATTAAATATACACCTTTGTACTATTAAGTGAGGTGAGACAATGGC
>JAZSHA010000102.1:0-15749 GCA_045533025.1 Oscillospiraceae bacterium | reverse complement strand
TAACACGCCTCCATAGTTAAATGGATATAATAAACCCCTCCTAAGGGTTAGTTGTGGGTTCGATTCCCGCTGGGGGTGCCAAACACAAATATAAACGAAAAACAGAGCCGCTGTAACTGATACAACGGCTCTGTTTTGTATTATTTAGTTTTCGTTTTCCTCACGTTCTCTTGCTGTGCAAAGCTTGTAGTAGTCGCCCTTCTTTGCCATAAGCTCATCGTGAGTGCCGCACTCGGTTATGCCTTGATTTGCAACATACATAATCTTGTCGCAGTTGCGGATTGTAGACAGACGGTGTGCAATAATGAATGATGTTCTGCCTTCAAGAAGTCTGTCAAGACCCTCTTGGAGAAGCTTTTCTGTTTTAGCGTCAATTGACGAAGTAGCTTCGTCAAGAACAAGGATTTTCGGGTCGCTGATAAGTGTTCTTGCAAAGGCAATCAGCTGGCGCTGACCCTGAGAAAGAGTTGAACCGCCCTCGGTAATTTCCGTATCGTAACCCTTTGGAAATTCGTTAATGAATTCGTCTGCACGAACAGTTTTGCACGCCGCAACAATTTCGTCCATTGTTGCGTCAAGCTTACCGTAGCGTATGTTGTCCGCAATTGTGCCGCTGAACACAACGCTGTCCTGAAGCATAATGCCCATTTGGGAGCGGAGAGATTTCAGCGTTACATCAGCAACATCATATCCGTCAATTTTTACAGCGCCCTCATTTACGTCATAGAAACGTGAAATCAGGTTTACAATAGTGGTTTTGCCTGCGCCAGTAGGACCTACAAGTGCAACGCTTTCGCCCTTCTTTACGCTGAATGAAAGGTCCTTGAGGATAGTCTTGCTTTCGTCATAAGCGAATGTAACCTTGTCAAATTCAACATTACCTTCAATTGCAGGAAGTGTCTCAGCATTTTCCTTGTCATCAACCTTAACAGGTTCGTCAAGGGTTTCGAAAATTCTTTCAAGGTATGAAACAGCATTTACAAAGTTGTTGAACAGGTTTGCAAGGTTAAGAATAGGCTGCCAGAAGCGTCCTGCATATCCTGACATAGCAACGATTGTACCCAGAGAAACGGAAGCTGGACCAATAACGAGTAGTCCCACAAGGTAGATTGATGCACTGACCGTTGCGGAGATTGTATCAACGGTTGGCCAAAGAAGGTTATTGTATGTAACAGCTTTCATCCATTTTTCACGGTATGCTTCGGAAAGACCGCTGAAAATTTCTGCATTTTCATCTTCACGTACAAAAAGCTGGGTAACCTTTACGCCAACGATACCCTCGTGGAGATAGGCGTTGAGGTTGGAGCTTTTGTTTGAAACAGCCTGCCACGCCTTACGCTGTCTGTTCTTGATGAACATAATGAACGCCATAAGAAAAGGTACGCCTGCAAGAACAACAAGTGCCATCTGCCAGTGCATTGCGAACATAAATACAATAATGAAAACAATATTGAAAAGCTCAAGAACAAAGGTAATGATACCGTTGGAAAGGGTATCGGAAACGCTGTTTACATAGTTGATGATACGAACAAGAATTTTGCCGTGCGGACGGCTGTCATAATATTCAAAGGAAAGTCTCTGCAAATGTTCAAACAAGTCTGAACGGATATCGAAAATAATGTCCTGACCAACCTTTGTCATAATCTTTGAACGGATTGTGGCGAGTATAATGTTTACTACAATTGTAAGGAGAAGTAGTCCTGCCCACATAAGAAGATGAGGAATATTACCGCTTGGGATAACTTCGTCGATTGCGTGCTGAGTAATAACGGGTGCAAAAAGTCCGATTATAACCGCAAGCGCACTGAGGGAAAGAGACAAAATCATTCTCCACTTGTAGCGTCCCACATAAACCATAGCACGTTTAAGGTGTCGTATGTCAAAGGGGGATTCAAGATTTTCGTCAACGTCAAATTTATTTCTTGCCATTTAAACCGCCCCTTTCTTACTCAATATTTCCCTGCTGGAGATTGTAAATTTCGGTGTAGTAGCCGTCCTTGTTCTTCAGCAGCTCGTCATGTGTGCCCATTTCGGAAATTTTTCCGTCCTTGAGAATAATAATTTTGTCAGCGTCCTTTGCGGAGGAAATACGCTGTGCAATAATAATTTTTGTACATCTGAAATCAAGATTTGCAAGATTTTCCTGAATGTGCTTTTCTGTTTCAAGGTCAACAGCGGAGGTTGTATCGTCAAGGATAAGGATTGACGGACGGATTGCAAGCGCTCTTGCAAGGGAAATTCTCTGCTTCTGACCACCCGAAAGACCGACGCCACGCTCACCTACAATTGTATCGTAGCCGTCGGAAAGATTTGCAACGAAGCCAGCTGCATCGGCAGCCTTTGCGAATGTTTCAATGTCCTCCTCAGGCATATCGCTGTCACCGAAAGCAATGTTTCCGTCGATTGTGTCCGACCAAAGGAGTACGTCCTGCATAGCCATACCGATATTCTTACGTAGCTTTTTAAGCTTCATCATTCGAACATTTATCCCGTCCACAAGCACCTCACCCTTGTTTACATCATAAAGACGAGGGATAAGGTTTACAAGTGTTGTCTTGCCGGAGCCTGTTTCGCCCATAATTGCAACAGTTTCACCTGCACCGATTTTGAAGCTGATATCTTTCAGCACCTCAGTTTCGCCGTAGCTGAAGCTTACGTTTCTGAATTCAATTTCACCGTTAAGGTGGTCAGCTGTTTCCTTGGCGTCCTCACGGTCAACAACGATTGGTCGTGAATAATAAACCTCAATGATTTTTGAAGCAGACGCGAGAAAACGCTGAAGGTCATTGATAAGTGCACCAACGTTTCTCATTGGATTGGAAAGTGTCCATATAAGACCGCTGAATGCAACATATTCACCCATTGTGAGTCTGCCTGTGATAACGAAAATACCGCCTGCAATAAGGTGCACTATAGTAAGCCCCTGTGCAGTTGTTTCAATAAAAGGAAAATATTTCAGCCATGTAAGTGAAGCGGTTTTGTTTGCTTCGGAGTAGTCAGAGTTCTTTTCCTGAAAGCGTTCAATTTCATAGTCTTCACGCGCAAATGCACGGACAACTCGGTTGCCAGCAATATTTTCCTGAGCCTGAGTGTTGAGCTGGGAAAGTCTTTCACGGAGGTCAACAAACTTCGGACCTACTTCCTTACGAAGCATAGCTGAAATAACAAAAATCAGCGGAGTAAGTGCCAGCAGACAAAGAGCCATAAGAGGGTCAAGAATGAAGAAATAAACCGTTGTTGAGCCGAACAGTACAAGGCTTTCGAGCAATGTTTTGATAATCCACGCAACGCTGTGACGCACCATATCAAGGTCACCGGAAAGACGTGTCATAATATCGCCGGTGCGGTAACGGTCATAGTAGGTCATATCCTGCTTCTGAACGTTGGCAAAAAGGTAGTTTCTGATTTTGGAAAGCATACCCTGTGAGCATTTTTCGTACAGCATATTTGCATTGAACTGGATAACAGTTCTCATCAGTGTGAACAGCACCATTCCGCAGCACAGAATTATGAGCAGTCTGCTGTTGTTTTTGAGATTTTCCGCAGCATTTTCATTGTAAATAAAGGTATCAACAATGTTCTGGCTGAAAATCGGGCTTGTGAGGTACATAATCTGACCTATAACAGTCATGCACAGCGCAAGTATGTATCTGCCTCGGTAGCCCTTCATATTTTCCCATATCCATTTAATCTGGAACATAATCACCCTCCGTTCCGAAAGACCTAAAGTAACTTTTCAAATTATGCAAAACTTATTATAACAGATTATAATAAAAAGGGAAGGGGTTTAGCAAATTTTCTTTATGGTGATTATGACGAAATTTGCGATTATATGGCTTGTGCTTAAAGCAAAAATAAACATAAAGTGCACTTTACCAATCCTAAAAAATGGAATTTTAAACGTTTAAGCTGCACAAAACAAAAATGAAATATGTACGGAATTTTGTGTAATTTTATACGCGGGATTAATATAAAAAACACCCTCTTGACATAAAGTGCACTTTAGGCTATAAAATAAATATCAGGAATTTATTTGAAAAGGAGAATGATAATTGGAAAATCAAACATATACCATTAAAGAAGTAGCCGAAAAAACAAATTTAACAATTCCTACCATAAGATATTATGAAACAGAAGGCGTTCTCCCTCCTATTGAAAGGAGCGAAAGCGGCAACAGAGTGTTTACAGACAGCGATATAGGTTGGCTTGACCTTATCTGCTGCCTCAGAGGAACAGGTATGCCCATAAAGAAAATCAAACAGTTTGTTCAGTGGTGCTTGGAGGGTGACGATACAATTGATGACCGAATTGAAATGCTTATCGAGCACGGCAAGACAGTCGATGAACAGCTTCAGGTACTCACCAACTATAAAGCAGCTATAGAGTGGAAAATCAATTACCACCGTGAAATGAAGATGCAGATTGACGCAAGGCGCAATGCTGCACGCATTATGGAGCAGCAGGACTTGAAAAACTGATGTGTTTGTGATATACTGTAACGTAAAGTTGCTTTATGGAGGAAATACATATGAAAACAATTCTTGCTTCCGCCTCTCCAAGAAGACAGGAGCTTCTCAGATATATAACTGACGAATTTCAGGTTATTCCTGCTGATGTTGATGAAACAGTTCCCGATTATGTTCCTGCCGAGGAAGCTGCTGAGCTTCTTGCAGTGAGAAAGGCTGTTCATATTGCACAGCAATGTCCTGAAACTGTGGTAATCGGAAGCGATACGGTTGTAATTGCTGACGGTGAAATTCTTGGAAAGCCTGTTGACGAAGCCGACGCAGAGCGTATGCTGAAAATGCTTTCGGGGAAGGTTCATACGGTTGTAACAGGTGTGTGCCTTGCCTGCGGAAAGAAAACATTCAGCTTTTCAGAGAAAACCGATGTGAAGTTCTACAAGCTGTCCGATGAGGAAATCCGTGAGTATATTTCAACGGGGGACCCGATGGATAAGGCAGGTGCCTATGGAATACAGAGTGAGGGCTGTGTGCTGGTGGAGAAAATCGACGGCGATTTCTTTGCAGTAATGGGGCTTCCTGTAGCAAGATTGAAGCGTGCAATGAAGATGTTTGTTGATAGTATATAAATAGTATGGAGGACTGTATAATCATAATGCAGTCCTTTTATTTTTTGAAATAGGTACTTGACATTTGCAATTAAACGCGTATAATAATATTAAACACGTTTAATTGCGATAGGAGGGAAGATAATGTCAGAAAAAATGAAACGTGACATTGAGGCAACAAAAAATGCCCTTTTAAATGCTGCTGAAAAGCTTATGACAAGTTGCAGTAATCCTGCAGAGGTTACATCAAGAGCAATTGCAAAAGAAAGCGGAGTAAATCTTGCTATGATTAATTATTGCTTTGGTTCGCGTGAAGGGTTACTTTATGAGGTGTTTCAGAAGTTGCTGGATGACGTGCATAAAAGCGATATGAAATTCATTGAAGTTATGACTTCAAACTTGCCGCCTAAACGTAAGCTTGCGGAGCTGCATTATAAGATGATGAAGCTTATGCTTGAAAATTACAGCTATTCTCAGGCTGTTACAAAATATATACTGTTCAACCGTAACGAGGATTTTGGTATGGAAAGTCTTCCGTTTATTGCAGAGTATTATGCAGGAAGAAAAAGCATTGAAGAATGCAGGCTGATTGCGTTTGAGCTGACAAGCATACATGAGCTTGCAGTTTTGCGCTATGAAGCAATAAAAAAACTATGCAACATTGATTTGACAAATGATGTTGAGTTGAAGCAATATGTTTTCCAGAATGTGAAAAGATTTTTAGATTAATTGGAGGTTCAGATATGTCGGATAAAAAAGCGCTTATAGTTGTAGATATGCAGAATGATTATCTTTGGAGCAATAGAAAAAAGATGTTTTGTTACGATACTACCGAACTGGTAAATGCCGTTAATAATGTTATACGAGAATTCAGCGAACAGGGGAATGACATAATCTATATTGGTCAAGTATTCCCGAATATTATCACCAATAAATGGCTTATAGGCTTCTCTATAAAAGGAACATCTGGTGCGGAAATTTATCCCGATGTTGCTGTTGTTTCTGATTATTATTTTGAGAAAAATCTGCCTGACAGCTTCACGTCACGAAGCTTCAGAGAGTTTATGATGGAAAAGCAATATTCAGAAATTACAGTGTGTGGCCTTGACCTTTGCGGCTGTGTTGGAGCAACTGCAAAGGGTGCGGTAAAAACAGGAGCAAAGGTAAAGCTGTCGCAGTCAGCTACGGGGTGCAGATTTGAAAAAGCAAAGGCAGATAAAATGAAAAACACGCTTATTTCTTTGGGTGTGGAGATTGCCTAAAGAAAACCGCTTTTGAAGTAAAATCAAAAGCGGTTTTTAAATCAGATATCATAAAGTCTGTCAAGCATAATCGTGCGGTTTTTGCGCTCGTAAAGAGCAATTACAATAACCGTGATAATTCCCACAAGTGAAACTATAATACCAAGCTTCATTCCCGCAGGGAAGAACTTCATTTCGATTGTGTGAGTGCCTTCCATCAGCGGCACTCCTATGAGTGCGTCCACAAGCTTTACAGGCTCAACCTTTTCGCCGTCCACATAAACAGTCCAGCCAGGCTCCCACGCAATTGATGTAAACATAACGCCATCTTCGTCAGCGGTAATTGTGCCCTTGAGGTGGTGCTCTTCAAAATGTTCAATTTCAAGAGGATTTTGTTTCAGTTCATCAATAGCTTCCTTGAACATTTCCTCATCAAGGTAGTAGAAATATGCGTCACGGTAAAGAACTTCGTTGTGCTCTTCGGTAATTGTCATGATGAAGGACTGCTCCTCATCAGGCGTAAAACGTCCGAGAGGCTGAATATAAACCTTGTCATTGCTGTAGTAATAGTCAACGAATTCCTCATTCAGCCAAAGATTAACTTTGCGCTCGTACTGAGACGGGAAATACATATAAACCATATCCTCAGTAGGAGCAGAGAAAATAAATTCAATATGCGAGTTGCTGCCCTCAATTCTCGGAACATATTTTGTATGGCTGCCATAGGTTGAGGGCTTTGCGTTTTCAGGCAGAACCTCATCAATTTCAATCTGTCTGAAAAATTCCTTTTCTTCGTCGGAAAGAAGCGCAGAGAACAGCATATTCTGATTTTCAAACGGATTGTACCATTCGTCAAAGCTTACCTCCGTAACAGCATTGTCAGCCATAAAGCCTACAGGGAGCGCGTATGGGTTCTCGTAAACATACATAATTTCCTTCTTGTCACCGTTGGCAAGAACAAGATTATCGTTGTAATGCTTTGATTTTGCAACCTCAGGTGTTTCAGCCTTATCGCCTGTTTCATCTATTGTTACAGCATTGCCCTTCTCCATAACATATTTTATTCCAAAGATAGCATCGGTAATATATGTTGCACCCTTATACTTTATAAAGTGTCCGCCGTAGGTAAATCCAAGATTGCGGAGCAGCTGAATAGGTGCAGCGTTGAGAGTTGAGTTGGAATGGGAAAGACCGAATGAACCGAAAGCCATAGCGTCATTTACTGTACGGTGGAAATTCTTTTCGATACGGTAAACGGGTGAGTCGTCAATTTCGTGAATTTTTTCAACAGTGTTTCGTCCGAGAGTAATATATCTGTTGTAGGTGTCATAGTTTGAGTAAACAACGTCCTTGTCGATTTTGTACATCGTATAGGTAGATGTAACGGTAAGCTCGATAATCAGGAATGCCGCAATAGCAATCGGTATCGGCTTGATTTTGTAGAATTTCTTGTGTGCATAAAGAAGCAGGGCATAAACTGCGCTTACAACAACAGTAAACCATACTGCCGCAATTATATCAAGGCGTTCGCTGTCGTGCTTGTCCAGATAGAATACATATGCCGCAAGAGCGAAGAATACACCGCCGATTTCCTTGTAGGAAATTCCCTCAATTCGTTCAAATGCCTGTGCAGCCATTATCAGCAGTACAAAGCTTACTGTGAAGGAATAGCGGTAAGGCAGCCAGTTCGGTACCTGGAAACCGTGCCATACAAGGTCAATTGTTGAAAGATACATTGAAAGAATAACCGAAAGAGCAAGGATACCGTAACCGATTTTCTGTCGGAGTCTTACATTGTTGTTCATAAAGAACAGCGGAACAAGCAGAATTGTCATTACGCCGCAGTATACAACGGGTGAGCCCTCAGGGCGGCAGGTGTCATATACATTCGGGAGCAGATTTACAAAAAAGTCGATAAAATCGAACTGAGTCTTGAAATCATATTTTGGTTCGGAAAATTCAAACTTGCCGAGGCTGAGGCTGTTGTAAAGCGGGATAAGCAGCCAAGCTGCACAAGCTGCCGCAATGACGCCGCCGCTTGCGAATTTCACGCCTGAAAGAAGCATATGCTTGAAGCGGAATGGTGATGTTTCTGCCGAAATAAAGAAGTAATACGCAAGGAAATAGAAGCAGCAGAAAATTGCTATCATCCAGCCGATATAGAAGTTCGCAATAAACATCAGCGCAAGGGGAATAATGAACAGAAGCCATGTGCCCTTGTCAATAAGCTTTTCAATTCCGCGGCAGATAATCGGAAGATAAATGAGCCCGTCCAGCCACATCGGGTCCATAAGCTGAACAATCATATACCCCATAAGGCTGTACATCAGACCGAATATGAGTGCTGTGTAAGGCGCTGTCTTTTTTGAATTCCGCAGATACCAGCAGAAGGTTATCGCAGCTGTACCGACCTTGAGCATCTGCATAATCAGCAGTGAGGTTGTCATTATCGAACGAGGTAGCAGCATTACAACCAGCGTAAAAGGGCTGGCAAGATAGTAAGCGTATGTGCCGATAATTTCACCCGTAAGGTTACGGCTCCAGCTGTTAAGGAAGCTGCCGTTGCCCCAGAAGGCGTCACGCAGGTTTTCAAAGTAATACACATACTGACCGTTAAGGTCGAGCACCAGCACCGACTCATCGCCGACAGGGTAGATACCAAAAATCAGATACGAGATAAGAAGTATCGCCATCGAAACAAAAAATGCCAGTATATAAATTCTTTTATTCAGCAAAAAAGATTTTGGACTGAATTTCAGCGAAATCTGTGAATTTTCCAAAATAATCCTCCGTTACATAAAAAATTATTTTTAAACATACATACTATATTATATATGTTTTCAGCTTTCTTTACAATAGCTTTCGGAAAATTTTTTCTGTAAAAAAATCAAAAAAATGCTTAAACCCCCTTGTTAAATGAGAATGTATGTGTTATAATATTTTTAAAAACAGAACATTTGTTGTGTATATTTACATATATTTCCAAAGAAGGAGAGTTATTATGCATCTTTTTGAAAAAACAGTTACTTCTGACCTTATTTTCGACGGTAAAATCATCACCGTTAAGAAGGATACCGCTGAGCTTGAAAACGGCGAAATCGTAAACCGTGAGCTTGTTGTGCACCCGGGCGGAGTATGTGTTGTTCCGATTAATGAAAATGGCGAGGTGCTTATGGTTAAGCAGTTCAGATATCCGTTCAAGGAGGCTCTTACCGAAATTCCCGCAGGCAAGCTGGAAATAGGTGAGGACCACCGTGAAGCAGGTCTTCGTGAGCTTCGTGAGGAAACAGGCACAGTATGCGAAAATTTCGAGTATCTGGGTGTGTGTTACCCGTCTGTGGCATATCTTACCGAAAAAATCCATATGTATCTTGCAACAGGTCTTACCTTTGAAAAGCAGGATTTGGACGATGACGAGTTTCTTGATGTTATAAAAATCAAGCTTGAGGACGCTGTTGAAATGGTTATGAACAACGAGCTGCCTGATGCAAAGACCCAGTGCGCAATTCTCAAGGCCGCAAGAATTTTCGGTAAATAAAAAAATCAGCAGCCTCAAATCCCCCGAGGCTGCTGATAAAATCATCTCTCCTATTATGACCTGAAACGATTACAGATGTAGATTAAAGACCTGCTTCTTCAGCTTCAGCCTCAGCCTGCATCTGTTCAATGTGACGAGTGTAAGCGTCAAGAATCTGGTCTTCAACAAGCTTACGAGCGTCAGGAGAAATCGGGTGAACGATATCTCTGAAAATGCCGCTTTCGTCTTTTCTGCTTGGCATTGCAACGAATAATCTCTCATCGCCCTGTACGACCTTGATGTCGTGTACAGCAAGCATATTATCAATTGTGATAGAGATTACTGCGCGGAGTCTGCCGTCCGGAATAATTTTTCTGATTTTGATGTCGGTGATGTTCATTAGTAACGTCCTCCTTGGTTAATGCTTTTATGCGATATACTATTTACAAGAATATTATTAGACATATTATGGAATAATATACATTATGAAAAATAAAATTTTGGGAAATTTGTATATCACAAGCTACATTATAACATACTTTTCTGAACGAATTTCAACACAAAAATTTGCGGGGTGTATTTTTTGAATAAAGAAATTATTAACAATAGCAAACATATCCATTTTATAGGCATCGGAGGAAGCGGTATGTACCCTCTTGCGCAGATTATGCACAGCAAGGGTTATTACCTTACAGGCTCCGATAATAATGAAACTGAAACCTTGCAGGCTGTCCGTGAAATGGGAATTCCCGTCTATCTTGGTCAGCGTGCTGAAAATATAGAGGGAGCAGACCTTATCGTTCATACTGCTGCAATTCTTCCCGACAATCCTGAGCTTATCGCTGCAAAGGAAAGCGGAGTTACAGTGCTGGAAAGAAGCGAGCTGCTGGGACTTATTACTGAAGAATTCGGTAACGCAATCTGCGTCAGCGGCACTCACGGCAAGACAACCGTGACCTCGATGATTACACAAATTCTTGTAGAAAAGGGACTTGATATCAGTGCTGTTATCGGAGGAAAGCTTCCGATTATTCACGGCAGCGGGCGTGCAGGAAAGAGCGAGGTTATGGTTTGTGAAGCCTGCGAATTTCAGGACCATTTCCTTAATCTTGCAGTTGACACGGCGGTTATTCTTAACGTTGACGAGGACCACCTTGATTACTTCAAGAATCTGGATAACATCATAAAATCATTTCACAAGTTCTGCGAAAATACTACAAAAACAATTATCATCAACGGCGATGATGAAAACTCTATGAAGGCTGTAGAGGGTATTGAGGGTAAGGAAATCTTTACTTTTGGCTTTAACAGGGAGAATAATTATTTTGCTGATAACATCGTGCTGAAAGGCCTTGTTACGGAGTTTGACGCCTACTGCGGTGGTGAGTGCCTTGGCAGGGTTACACTCAATGTTGCAGGCAGACATAATGTACTGAACGCACTTGCGGCGATTGCAGCTGCGGAAAGCGTTGATGTGCCGTTTGCAGATATAAAGAGTGCACTGTATAATTTCCGTGGTGCAGGCAGACGCTTTGAAAAGTACGGTGAGGTCAACGGTATAACAGTGGTTGACGATTATGCTCATCACCCTGCTGAAATCGCTGTTACTCTTAATTCCGCTGTTAAGCTTGGTTATAACAAGGTATGGGCGGTGCACCAGCCGTTTACTTTCTCCCGTACAGCACTTTTGTTGGACGATTTTGCAGAAGCTCTTGCGATTGCTGACAAGGTTGTGCTTGCGGCAATTATGGGCGGACGTGAAAAGAATACAATTGGTATCCACACAAAGTCCCTTGCAGAAAAAATTGAGGGCAGTATTTATTTTGAGGAAGAAGAACACGATGCAAACTTTGAGCTTGTTGCAAAGTATGTCGCTGAAAATGCCGAGGAGGGAGACCTCGTCGTTACACTCGGCTGTGGTGATGTTAATAAAGTTGCACGAAGAATATTAAAGCTGTTGGAAAACAAATGAGTTTTAAGGAAGGAAGATTGGAATGAACGAAAAGGAAAAGAGAGTT
This sequence comes from Oscillospiraceae bacterium, assembly GCA_045533025.1. Lineage (GTDB taxonomy): Bacteria > Bacillota > Clostridia > Oscillospirales > Ruminococcaceae > RGIG8773. The sequence continues at coordinate 3,902 of JAZSHA010000102.1, read as the reverse complement.
TTTGAGTATGTCAAGGGACGAATTGAGGAAGGCTACGCTCCGTCAATCCGTGAAATCTGTTCTGCGCTCAGTATCCGTTCAACTTCAACCGCTGCAAGATATGTAAATACGCTTGTTGCTGAGGGCTATCTCGACAAGGTTGACGGCTGTAACCGTGCTATCAAGCTTGCAGGCAAGGGTGCTGCGAAAATTCCTCTCGTTGGTACAATTACTGCCGGTCAGCCTATTACTGCCGTTGAAGATATTACTGACTATATCAATTTCCACGAGCCTAAGAGCTACGCAGGCGAGCTGTTTGCGCTCAAGGTGCGCGGCGAAAGTATGATTAATGCTGCAATTCTCGACGGAGATATTGTTGTTGTTGAAAAGTGCTCTACTGCACGAAACGGTGAGATTGTTGCGGCTATGGTGAACGGTGAGGAGGCTACAGTAAAGACCTTCTATAAAGAGGATGGTCACTATCGTCTTCAGCCTGAGAACGACACAATGGACCCGATTATCGTTGATGAATGCGAAATCATCGGACGTATCGTTGCTGTTATCAGATATATGTGATACATAATAAGGAGACCTGTTTCAAATGAATTACACAACACCCCCTCCTCAGATGTATTTTCCGCAGGATTTTACACCTGACAGGGAGGAAAAAAAGAAGATAAGAAAAAATTACAACATCGTCGGAATTGTGCTTCTTGCGGCGTATATTCTTACTGCTGTAAGCTGTACTATCTGCTACGGAATATTTTGTCCCGAGACTGTTTATGATGAACAGGGAATGATGATTATCGGATGGAAAGAGGCTATAATCGGCGCTTGTTTCCCTGCGTTATGCTCAATGCTGGTTTTTGGTGGGTACTGTCTTTTTTCACGCTATAACCCCAAGGAGCTTTTCCGTACTGAAAAGGTGCAGGGCGGCGAGGTGTTCAGATATATTCTGATTATACTCATGCTTCAGCAGTTTTCGGTTTTCTGTACGATGGCAATTTCAGGTGTTCTTTACGCTGTGGGACTTGAAGTTCCGAATGTGAACATTGTTTATGAGCACGACCCTAAGGTATATGTTATTGATGTTATTTCGTCTGTAATTCTTGCACCGATTGGGGAAGAACTTATATATAGGGGAGTTGTTCTGCGCTGCTGCGCAAAGGTAAGCAGACGATTTGCAATTTTCTTTTCAGCATTTGTTTTCGGAATTATGCACGGTAACCCATATCAGTTTGTGCTGGGCTTTGTTTTAGGAATTCCGCTTGCAATTATAACGCTTAGAACAGGCTCGCTAGTACCTGCAATAATCTGTCACGCTGCTAATAATGCTTTGGCGTCAATACCGTCTGTTGCTGAGTATTTCAGCGAAACAGCGTCCTATGTAATCGGGGTTGTGTACATTCCGCTGTTTATATTGATAGGTCTGTTTGCTTTTGTGCCTGAAATGGTTTCGGGACGAATGAAGCTTCCCGAGTATACGGAGCACCACAAAAAGCGTACTCTGCCGATTATGATTACCTCATGGAGCATTGTAATCGCTATGGTTTTCTTTGTTTTTGACCTTGTTACAAGTATTCAGCCAATTGCGCTGCCTGAGGTGTAGAAGCTGAAAAAGGAGATAATATGGAAAAGATTGAAAAAGAAGAATATCTGACTCAGACAAACGGTGATAAGCACAACCTTATGCCGGATGAAAGCTTCTGGGCGGAGGACGCTAAGGAAGAGCTTGAGGAGTTTATAGAGTCTCAGGGTATTCATATCAGACAATAAAATTCAAGTGCTGTAATTGATTTTATTACAGCACTTATTTTTTTAAAAAACTATTTACAAATGTTAATAAATATGGTATAATGTATTTCAAGCGATTGACGTATTATTACTTATGATGATATTTAAAACAAAAAATTGAAAGGAATGGTACAGAATGTCAAAAACCATGTTGGTTACAGGCGGCGCTGCAAGCGGCAAGACAAGATGGGCGGTTTCATATTTTGCAGCTTGTGACTATGTTCTTTACCTTTGCGTGACAGATGCGGTTGACAATGATACAATGAACAGAATAGAATACGGCAACAAACAGAATTTTGTTGAGTGGGATATCAAAACAAATGCGGATACCAATCTTGCTGATTATGTTACCGATCACAAATTTGTAATCCTTGATAACCTTGCAGCTTACGTTTCCAAGGTTGTAGCGAGAATGTGCCCTAACCTTGAGGAGATGACAATTGGGCTTAAAAAGGAAATTGAACAGAAAATTATTCAGGATATCAGCGATGTCTATGACCAGGTTATGGTTATTGACGGAAGTATGATTATAATTACTCTTGAAACAGGCTTCTCGGTTATGCCGAATAACCGTGAACAGCAGCTTTTCAGAGAAATCCTCGGCACAGTTAACCAGCGTATTGCTAATATGTCCAACGAGGTTTACCTCTCCGCAAGCGGTATCCAGTTCAAAATCAAGTAAATTTACAAGAAAGGAAAATTGTTATGACCTTTGAAGAATTTATTATGCAGGCAAGAGAGCTGAATGCTTCCGATATTCACCTTACAGTAGGTGCTCCTACAGTTGCTCGTATAAATGGTGAGCTTGTAAAGTTCGGCGACCTTTCCGATGTTGTTGTAAACCGTACTATCCGTTCTATCCTTTCTGCTGAGCAGGAAAAGCTCCTTACAGAGGGCAGCGACATAGATTTTTGCTTTGAACTTGCAAACGGTGCAAGACAGCGTGTCAATGTTTTCCGTCAGAGCGGCAGACTTGCAGCTTGTATCAGACTTCTCAATGATAAAATTCCTACCCTTGAGGAGCTTAAAATGCCTCCTGCACTCAGTGAGCTTGCTCAGAAGAGAAGAGGTCTTATCCTTGTAACAGGTCCTACAGGTTCAGGTAAATCCACAACACTTTCTGCTGTAATCAATCAGATTAACCACAGCCGCGCTTGTCACATTATTACTATTGAAGACCCTGTTGAGTATAGATATACTCAGGATAAGGCTACTATTCATCAGCGTGAAATCGGCAGAGACGTTCCTTCCTTCAGCTATGCGCTGAGAAGTGCTCTCCGTGAAGACCCTGACGTAATTCTCGTAGGCGAAATGCGTGACTACGAAACAATTTCTCTTGCAATGACAGCTGCCGAAACAGGTCACCTTGTTCTTGCAACCTTACATACCTCCAGCGCTTCACAGACAATCGACCGTATCATTGACGCTTGTCCTGTTGACGCTCAGGAGCAGGTTCGTGCTCAGCTCGCAAATATGATTCAGGGTGTTATCGCTCAGAATCTTGTACCTACAACAACAGGCACAAGAATTGCAGCTCTTGAGGTTATGCTTGGTACAGATGCTATCAAGAACCTTATCAGAGGTAACAAAATTCCTCAGATTGATTCCACACTTCAGACTTCCAAGGGAATGTGCACACTTAACGACAGCCTTGCAAAGCTGTACAAAAAGGAGCTTATCTCCTACGAAACAGCGCTTGAATACAGCACAGACCGTCAGGAGCTTGAAAAGACACTTCAGTCTATGGCTGGTTTCTAAAAAACAAAATGTCCTTATCCAGAGCGATAGGGACATTTATTTTCACAGGTGATTTTATGGAAGAAAAAAAGTTTTTTGCGATTATTTCACGAATGAAATACATTAACCGCTGGGGACTTATGCGCAACACGATTACGGAAAATATCAGCGAACACAGTCTTGAAACAGCGTTTATCGCCCATTTGCTGGCGCTTTACCGCAACGTGCGATTCGGCGGAAATGTTGACCCCGAAAGGGCTGCGCTTTTGGCTATGTACCACGACGTAACGGAAATTATTACGGGTGACCTGCCTACCCCTGTCAAGTATTACAACAAGGAAATCAAGGCGGAGTACGACCGTGTTGAGGAGATTGCTAAGGATAAGATGATA
>JAZSHA010000005.1:0-2060 GCA_045533025.1 Oscillospiraceae bacterium | reverse complement strand
ACAGCCTGACGGTTGAGTTCCTTTTCAATCTGCTTTTCCGTCATTTTCTCATCAGGCTTCCAGGTCATAGACTGAATAACCTGTTTGCCGTGAGTATCATATCCGCAGGATACTTTTATACGATAAGAGTTTCCTCTCTTCTGAATATTTGCCATAGTACATCTCTCCTTTTGATGTGTAGTTTTATGGCATATTTCTGCTATGTATATTTTAACGCTTTACAAGCGTAAAGTCAAGTGTATTTCACAGAAATGTGTCATTACAGGGACAGCTTATGTACAGCATATATGGTGCAATATAAAAACTGCTGTCCTGCCGTCCGAAAGCCGTAAATACGTTGTTTAAGCTGTCCGAAGAGGGTGTCCACGGACGTTTCGGACACCTCGGACGGCGTTTTTTGATGTTTGCATTAAAGAATAATAGAGCGATAGTGGGTTTTTAAGCCTTTGTAACCTCTGACCTCACGGTTGTGCTCAATAGGAATGTGATTTGTAGCTGTCAGGTTCCATTTGTCACAATTACTGCGAAGCCAACTGCTGAAAGTGTTCTGATTAAGCACTGTCAGCAGATTTTTGTGACACCAATCAACATAAGCGGAATACAAAGCCTGCGTACTCTACGAAAACTCATTTCCGAAACTGATATAACCTTTGTCATTAAGGAATTCAGGAATGTTGCAATTCTCTGCCATAACCTCCGAAATATTCTGCTTTGTCTTATCAGAAACAGTAAAACGGAAGTTGTTTTTAATTAATCTTTTCAGACCGTCAAACATCCAGCAGAAAATCTTGTCCTTTTCAGCAATAAATTTATCAGCAAGGAACGGATCATTGCATCTGTTTTCGGGAACAGGCTTTGTAGTAAGAATTATCAGCCTGCGAGCAAAACCGTCAGATTTATCATAAAGTGCTTTAGGTGAACCGTTGCCAAAACAAAGAAAGCGTGAGTACAGCATAGCTTGCTGTGATTGCTGTCCTTTTGCTTCGACATCAACGGGAATTTCAGCGGTAACAAGATTTTTTATGTAACCTGTCGAGGGTAAGGCACTCATCTGCATATCATCGTCAAGCATAAGCAGCTTGTTCTGTAAATTGTAGCGGAAGAATTTGTCCGTTTCGATACGCTGAAAGCTGCCTGTAAGCATTGCTGACTTGAAAATTTCCTGCAAAATAATACCGATACGGCTTTTACCCTCACCGCCGTTACCAATGATAAACAGCATAGCCTGTCCCTTTGTTGACGGGATAAGGCAGTAACCGAGATACTCTTGTAATGTAGTAATATCATCCATATCAAGCATTTCCATAAGGAACAGCATAAAATCTATGGGATAATATTCACCATCCCATATATCAGGATTGTATGTAATGTTAAGCCTGTTCACGCAGAATTTCTTTTCGGGAAGCCAGGTTCCGTCTGTTTTGAGAATACCATTCAGAAGATGAATTTCATCCTCTTTCGGAACAATAGGCTCAGAAAAGCAGTACAGCTTCAAAGCTTCTGTCAAACGCTTGACAACGGCAGCAACATTGTTGGTAATGTAAGGCATAACCTTTTCAGAAATGCTGTGGGAGATAACATCTTCGCTGATTTCACCGTCTACGTTGTAAAATCTGTTGTCAGAGAAAATGATTGGACAATTTGAAACATATTCCTTACAGAATAACGGTTCGTTTATCTTGCCCTTATCATCAATCCAGGCAGGAGACATTACGCATCACCTCCCAGATATTCAAGCAGAGCCGCCTTGCTGATAAGAATTTTACCTCGCTTGCCCTGACCAGTGCGGATATACGGTATCTTCTTCTGTGCCACAAGTTGACGCACAGTATGTTCAGATAAACCGCTGACAGCTTGTGTACACTCCTTAATCGTAAGCATTTCGACAGGTGCAGAAGATTTAGTTTCGGCTGTACTGCTAGAATTCTCGCTTTCCATAAGCTGTGTTAAAAGAGCAACAATCTGTGCCATAATTTCTGTTTTGTTTTCCATAGTAAATTCTCCTTATCTTTCGTAGTAATTTCTTTCTTTTGTTTGTTCAACGAATAACTGCATATTTT
>JAZSHA010000118.1:0-16152 GCA_045533025.1 Oscillospiraceae bacterium | reverse complement strand
CGGCAACAACGATGCAGCAGGCGATGACGCTGCTGCTGACACAACAGAACCTGAAAACGCTGTTCCTACTCTTCAGGAACTCTATGGTGATGAAACAATCGAAATCACTGTTTTCAGCCAGCTTGCTATCTACTCAGGTAAGCTCACAGGCTGGTTTGCTGAGGTTATGAAGCGTGAATTCAACTGTGAAATGACAATTATCCCTGATACAGACGGTATGTTCGATACACGTATGGAATCAGGCGACCTTGGTGATATCGTAGTATTCGGCTCCAACGGCGACCAGTATCAGCGTGCTGTAAAGGAAGGTATGCTCTACGACCTTAATGAAGATGACCTTCTCGCAAACTACGGCTCCTATATGATGGAAAATATGCCATATGCTCTCGAAAATAACGCTAACCTCAATGAAACTGTAACAGGTGAAAAGGTTATGCACGGTATCGGTCATAACGTTGCTACAAGCCCTGATGACCACGAAGCATTCTTCTATACAATGGACGTTCGTTGGGATCTTTATAAGCAGCTCGGTTATCCTGAAATCAACAACCTCGATGAATTCTATCAGCTTATGGTTGATATGAAGGGTATCTGCCCAACAGATGAAAACGGCAACGAAACCTACGCTACTTCCCTTTGGCCTGACTGGGACGGCAACATGGTAATGTATGTTAAGGCATTTGCTACTTGCTACTGGGGCTACGATGAAATGGGCTTCGGTCTTTACGATGTAGAAACAGGCGATTACCACGATGCTCTTGAAGCAGACGGTCCATACCTCAAGTCTCTCAAGTTCTTCAACAAGCTTTATCAGGCTGGTCTTATCGACCCTAACTCCATGACTCAGACTTACAACGAGATGAGTGAAAAGGTTACTGCTGGTGGTACATTCTTCTCCATCTTCGACTATGCTGGTTCTCAGCTTTACAACACTGATGTTCACCTTGAAGAAGGTAAGGCTATGTACCCAATGGTACCAAACGATGCTACACCTCTCTGCTACGGTATGAACGTTCTTGGCGGTAACAGAATGTATACAATCGGTGCAAACACAGAATACCCTGAACTCTGTATGGCTATCATCAACTACCTCACAACTCCTGAGGGATATATGACATACAACTACGGTCCTAAGGATCTTTGCTGGTACTACGATGAAGAAGGCAACTCCTGCCTTACAGAACTCGGTGAAGCAGCACAGGCTGACCGTAAGGGCACAATGATGCCTGATGAATGGGGCGGTGGTTCATTCAACGATGGTACATTCCAGGCTAACAACACAACTTGGTCTAAGGACGCTTCCAACCCTGACTCCAACGGTGAAACATACAACTACATCAACTGGAAGTCCAGACGTACAGACGAAACATACGATATCCTTCAGGATTGGAGAGACAAGTATGGTCAGTACACATTCCAGGACTATATGAATACAACAAACTTCAAGGTTGCTCTTGGTACATCTTATACAGAATCCAAGCGTTCCGATGACCTCAAGATTATTTGGGAACAGGTTGCTGAGTGCCTCGTAAATTACACATGGCAGGCAATCTACGCTGAAAGCGACGAAGAATACGACAGAATTGTAAACGAAATGATTACAAAGTGCGGCGAATATGACCCTAACGGTCTCTGCCTCGCATGGTGCGAAGAAGAAGCAAAAATCAGATGCGCACTTGAAGATCAGGTTAGATAATGGTATAACTTAGGCAAGATGTCCCCACCTCAAATTCAGCTATGCTGGATTTGAGGTGGGTTCCATTTCACAAATCAGTACGGGCAATCCCTCACTGATTTGTAGGCAGCTGTCGCTACCCTTGCCACGTTAAATTACAGGGCAAGCCCCTTATTGAATAGTTTTGGGGTACGTCAAAGGCGTGCCCCAAAATTTCACTTTGAAAGGATTTTCTTATGGCAGGTTTTTTCAGCACGGACAGCAAGCTGTACCGTTTTATGTGCAGACTTACAGACCTTGTAAAGCTTAATTTTCTGTGGTTGGTGTTCAGTCTACCTATTGTAACTATTGGCATTTCAACTATTGCGGCGCACTATGTTGCGCTGAAAATTGCCGAGGGGCAGGAAGGCTACATATTCCACGATTTTATCAAGGCATTCAAGGAAAACTGGAAGCAGGGTATACCTATGTCCTTCATTTCAGTAATCTGTATATGGGCACTGTACCTCGATTTTCAGCTTATTGCTAACGCAGAAGAGCATCAGGTGTTATTCCTGATTACGGGAATAGTTGCAGCTTATATATTTGTGTTTACAATGCTTTATGCCTTTGCACTTCTTGCACGGTACGAAAACACATTGCTGAATACCCTGCGAAACGGTTTCAATATCAGTATGAGATATTTCCTTCGTTCAGCGCTGCTTGTGATAATAGTGGCAATTGAGCTTGCAGCAATGCTTTGGAGCCCAAAAACAATGATACTCATTCTCATTGTGGGACCTGCATTTGTAATGCTGACAGTGTGTAGTGTGGCGATAAATATTTTTCGTGACATAGAAAGCAAAAACCCTGAGTCTGTGGAAAAAAATGAACCTTCCGAAGAAGACAATGAAGCCTCTGAATAAAACAGCAAACCCGTGAAGATAGATTTCTTCACGGGTTTTATATTACTTTGAAATTATAAAGTCCTCTGTTAGCACTACACCGTCTGATGAGTTTTGTTCCTTCTTTTTTTCAGCACGCTTCTTGCGTTCGTCAGCAAGCTTATGCTCGTTTTCTTCAAGCTTGTGCTTGTCAGGACGGTGCAAAGCGTCATATTTTTCAACGAACTCAATAGCATCAGCTTCTTCCAGCGGCTTACTCATAAGGAAGCCCTGAATGTAGTCACAGTTCATATCCTTGAGGAAGTCATACTGACCAACTGTTTCGATACCCTCCGCAACAGTGTGTATACCGAGATTGTGAACGAGGTCGATAATTGAGTCGGTAATTGCGTAATCACGCTTGTTGTTGTTAATTTCATCAATGAAGGACTTGTCAATCTTCAAGCACTTGATAGGGAAGTTCTTGAGGTAATTCAGCGACGAATAGCCTGTGCCGAAGTCGTCCAGCGCAAGAGCAATACCCATCTCGTTAATGTCATTGATAACAGTGTTTTTCGAGTCGGTAAAGTCAATGAGAGTGCTTTCAGTAATTTCAAGCTGAATGTTTTTCGGATTGACCTGAGTGATGTCGATAACCCTCTTGATATGTTCAATGTAATTGTCACGTCTAAGCTGAACAGGGGAAACGTTGATTGACATAATAACATCTGGGTTGAGGTTTTCGTTAATCTGTTTCAAAGTACGGCAGGCATTTTCAAAAATCCAAGTGCCAATCTGAACAATAGCTCCGTTTTCTTCAGCAACATTGATAAATTCCGTAGGCGGTACAACACCAAATTCGGGGCTTATCCAGCGAAGGAGAACCTCAAAGCCGTGAATGTCGCAGTTTTCTGCGGAAACAATTGGCTGATAATGGAGGAACAGCTCACCGTTTTTGAGTGCTTCATTAAGATTTCGTGCAATGGCAGCCTTACTGTAAGGACTCTGATTTTTGTGGGAGTTGCTGTAGAAAGCAACTCTGTCCTTACCTGATTCCTTAGCACGGTGAAGCGCCATTTCCGCATTACGCAGAAGCAGGTCGGGAGTAAGGTCATCATCAGGGTAAATGGATACACCGACGGAAAATTTAACGTAAATCTTATCATTAAGAATTTCCAGCGGCTTGTTGAAGCAGCTGTGAAGCTTGTCAATTACATCATAAACAGCGTTGTAGTCGGTATCAAATTCCTTTACTACAATGAATTCGTCACCGCTGAAACGAAAAACAGTGCTGTCGGGGTGGATATGCTCCTTCAATTCAGCAGCAAAAGCACTGAGAACAGCATCGCCGAAATTATGACCGAGAGTTTCATTGAGCCATTTGAAGTTGTCAATATCGATGAACATTACTGCAAAATGGCTTCTGCCCTCCTCACGGGTACGGATGATATCGTCCATATACTCGTAAAGCTTAATGCGGTTACTTAGACCTGTGAGCGTATCTGTTGAGTTGAAATTACTGATAACAGCAGCCTTGTCCTGAATCATTTCAGCAATTTTATTTATGTTACCCGCAATAAGGGCAGTTTCGCTCTTTGATTTGGATTTGGCAGTACGATAGTTGAAATTTCCTGCTGCAAGTTCTTCAGTGCAGGTATGAATATCTCTTATTCTTTTGCTTTCGCTTCTGAGAATATTGAGACCGAAAATGAACATCAGCACGCAAAGGCAGGCAAGCACAATAAGCTGCTGAGTAAATGTGGTGTAAACGTATCCGTTGATTTCGGTGCTGTCAAAAAGCACAACAACATTCCAGCCGGTAATGGAGCTGGTTTCCATGTAGTAGTATATTGTTTCGTCATCTTCAGAAATATAGTTTTCAACCGTTCCCGTAAGTTTAAATGGCTGGGAAATGATATTGAGCAAAGTGCTGTCTGCAAGAGAAAATTTTTCGGAAAATTTCTGTTCGGAAGGGGTATATATAATTTCCGAATCCACTGCAACAATCGGGTAGCTTCCCGTATTGAAGGTGTATTTTGAAAGCACAGAAAATACTTTTTCGGCAGAAATTTCTATTCCGCAGAAAGCGTAAACATTGTTTTCCTCAGTAACAGGAATAATAATACTGACAACGTTTTCAGCTGGATTTAAAATGCTCGGAGCAGCTTTAGTGCAAATATATTCAGATTTGCTTGTTCTGCCGGAAATATAATTCTGATACCATGGCATTTCATCAAGCTTATAATCCTCAGCCGTAAGTATTACACCGTCATTACCTGTAAGGTAGCCCTTCTGTTCAGAAATAATCCATGCAGAAATTATATCGGGATTTTCAGCAGCAACATTTTTTAGCAACGCCGTTATTTCGTTCTTATATTCAGCCGAAGACGGGTCATCGGCAGTATTTATGCTTATAATATATTTTTCAACAATAGGATTTTCGGCAATAGCTGTGAGCTCGTTTGCTTCTGATTTGATATGGTCGTTCAGAAGCTCGGAAATAAGGCTTCCTGTATTATTCATAGTCTGTATGCTGTTGGAAGAAATGTTTACACGCATAAGAGCATATGAAATAACCGCAAAAATCACAAGAAGAATAATAATAAGAATTAAGTAGTAAAGATTTATACGTCTGGCAAAATTACTGCGGAAGGATTTAGCTTTCTTAGACATTCAGGTTAATCTCCCTTATATACATATATAATAAAAATAGCACTACATTAGAAATCATATTAATTATAGCATATTATGTTTAAAAATAAAACACATTTTTTAAACTTTGTTCATTTTCGCTGTTTTGTATAAAAATTGTATTAAATAGTATGCAATTTTGTTAATTTCACAAATCTGAGAGAGCGTAAAAAAGCTTGAAAGGAAAGGAGATTTTTGTTGACAAAACCACAGATAAAAGCTATACTTATTTTAAGGCATCTTACGAAAGGAGCTGTTTCTATGATACAGAGTCTTAACGGCGAATGGACAATTGACTGCAAGGAATTTGAAGAAAAAATACAGGTAAATATTCCCGATTCGGTTTACGGTGCATTGATGGACGCAGGTAAGCTTGCGGACCCATACTACGGCGAAAATCAGTATAAAACAACTGAGCTTTCCGACAGAGAATATCTGTTTGAGAAAAGCTTTGAAATTGCACCTGAGTTTTCCGAATGTGAAAAGGTGTATCTGCGTTTTCACGGTGTAGATACTCTTTCAGATGTGGAGCTGAACGGCATAAGAGTCGGCAAAACCGAAAATATGCACTGTACTTATGAGTTTGATGTAACAAACGCTCTTTCAAGGGGCGGGAATATTCTCCGTGTGAAGTTCCGTTCTCCCATTGAATATATTACAAAACAGCAGCAGAGGAATTATGCTTGGGGTGTGGAAACAACAATGGACGGTTTCCCGCATATCCGTAAGGCACACTATATGTTCGGCTGGGACTGGGGTCCTCAGCTTCCCGACGTGGGAATATGGCGTGATGTTGAGCTGGTCGGTGTAAAGCTGGGACGTATCGAAAGTGTATATGTCCGTCAGGAGCATTGGAATAATACTGTAAAGCTTGTGTTTGATACACGAGTTGCAGATATAACCTCCGATAAGCTGAGGCTTGATATCAGCATTACAGCGCCGAACGGTGAAGAAACGCTGATTTCCGCACCTGTTACAAAGGATACACTTACCCCTGAGTGTCTTATTACCGAACCTATGCTGTGGCAGGTCAGAGGCTACGGCAAGCAGCATCTTTATATGATAAAGGTAATGCTTTTTGACGGTGACGAGCCTGTGGATATGCAGGAATTCAACGTTGGTCTGCGTAAGGTAACTGTTCTGCGTACACCTGATAATGACGGCACTGACGGCGAGGAGTTTACATTCTGCGTAAACGGAATAAAAATATTTGCTATGGGCGCAAACTATATTCCCGAAGACCAGATTTTGTCCCGTTGCAGCGCCGAAAGAACAAGAGCACTGCTTAAAAGCTGTGCAGCGGCAAATTACAATATGATAAGAGTATGGGGCGGAGGAATTTACCCCGACGATTATTTCTTTGATATGTGCGATAAGCTTGGTATTCTTGTTTGGCAGGACTTTGCCTTTGCCTGCGCTGTTTATAACGCAGATATCGACTTCTGCCGCAATATCAAGGAAGAATTCATTGATAACATAAAGCGTATCAGAAACCATGCTTCTCTTGCAATGTGGTGCGGAAACAACGAAATAGAGTCCCTTATTCAGTATTGGGGCAAGCCTGTTTCCGAGGAGCAGAAGGAAGGTTACCTGCGTATCTTTGAAAAGCTTATTCCGAATGTTCTCAAACACTACGACCCACAGACCTTCTATTGGCCTTCATCACCGTCTTCAGGCGGAGGATACAACGAGTCCAGCGCCGCACATAAGGGTGATACTCATTACTGGGATGTTTGGCACGGTCTTAAGCCATTTACCGAGTTCAGAAAGTTTAAGTTCCGTTTCTGTTCGGAGTACGGCTTTGAGTCAGTTCCTTGTATGAAAACTATCCGCACCTTTGCAAAGGAAAAGGATTTGAACCTCTGTTCACCTGTTATGGAGGCGCACCAGAAATGCGAGGGCGGCAACGAAAAGCTGCTTTATTACCTTGCACAGATGGTTCATTACCCTTACAGCTTTGAGGGACTTTCCTACGCAACTCAGATTGTTCAAGCGGACGCTATCCGTACCAATGTTGAGCATATGCGCCGTAACAGGGGCAGATGTATGGGCTCTCTGTACTGGCAGGTAAATGACAGCAATCCTGTTATTTCCTGGTCGTCCATTGACTATTACGGCAGATGGAAAGCACTGCACTATTACGCAAAGAAATTCTATGCACCTGTGCTTTGCTCTATTGATGACAGCGACAAGAAAAAGCTTGTAATAAATGTTTCCAACGAAAAGCTTGACGAGTTCAAAGGCGAAGTGCGCTGGAGAGTAAGAAAGAACGATACAGAAATCATTGCTCAGGGTAGTACAGCTGTGCTGGTGCCTCCTCTTACAGCCAAAGACGTGCTTATCCTTACTCCCGAAATGACAAGACTTACGGAGGCAATGCACCGCAATCACTATATTGAATATGCTCTTGTGCAGAACGGTGCTGTTGTTTCGGGCGGTACGCTTATGCTGGTTCTCCCTAAGAAATTTGATTTCCTTGACCCTGAAATCAGCGTAAATATTGACCAGATAGGGGAGATGTACCGTTTTGAATTCAGCAGTAAAAACTACGCAAAGGGCGTATATCTTGACTTTGACGAGTATGATTGTGTGTTTGGTGACAACTGGTTTGACCTGCACGGACAGAAGCACTCGCTGCTGGTGAACAGAATGAACTTCCCGCCGTATATCACAATGGAAGAACTTAAAGACCAGCTCCGCATAAAGAGCTACTATGATATTATATGAAAGGCAGAATAAAATGAGCTTAAAAGAAGAATTTCTTGAAATTTACAAAAACAATATTACCCGTGAGGGTGCAGATAAACTGCTGGAATATCTGCTATCCGATAAGAGTGATTTTTTTACAGCTCCCGCAAGCACCCGTTTTCATGGTGCATATGAGGAGGGACTGCTGGAGCACAGCCTGAATGTGTATCACTGCCTGAAGGATTATCTTTCCCGTGAGCGTGCAAAAAACGTGTACGGAATGAACTATTCCGAGGAGACAATTGCAATTGCAGCATTACTTCACGATATCTGCAAGGTGAATTTCTATAAGGTTGATTACCGCAATGCAAAAAATGATAAGGGACAGTGGGAGAAGGTGCCTTATTATGCAATCGACGATAAGCTCCCTTACGGTCACGGTGAAAAGTCCGTGTACATAATAACAGGCTTTATGCGTCTTTCACGCGAGGAGGCGTATGCAATCCGTTACCATATGGGCTTTTCCGCAAACGATGACCCAAATCAGGTCGGCAAATCATTTGAAATGTTTCCGCTGGCTTTTGCGCTGAGCGTTGCCGATATGGAGGCTTCTTACTACCTTGAAGGCTCTGTAAAGTAATTAAACAATTTATGTATCGAAAGGCTGTGGCAGATTATGCACAGCCTTTTGATTTTTCTGTAGTGCAGTAGGTTTATCCGCTTGCATTTCATAAAAACTTATGATATAATAAAAATGTATAATCTGTGAAAGGAGCTTGTCCCTGATAATTTCACAAATTCAGGGCATAATTACATATATGAAATTTCTGAAAAAAATTGCTGTGACTGTTGCAGCAGCTCTTACAGTAAGCATTTTCTCTCAGCTCAGTGCATCGGCTGTAACATTTACTCCGAACTTTACCGTTGCCAGTGAAGCGGCTGTTCTTATTAACCTTGACAAGGACGTTATAGTGTACGAAAAGAACCCGACAAAAAAGATGTATCCTGCTTCGCTGACAAAGATTATGACAGCAATTGTTGTTCTTGACCACGTCAAGGACTTGGATAATACCGAGTTTGAAGCTCCGCTGGTTGTTTTCGATGACCTTTACGGCAAGAATCCGTCATCTGTAGGCTACTCCAGAGGTGAAGTAATTACAGTACGTGACCTTATGTATTCGATGATGATGGCTTCCGCCTGTGAATCAGCAGGCATTCTCGCTTACCACGTTGGCGGAGAGAGTATTCCAAATTTCATTGATATGATGAATCAGAAGGCTAAGGAAATCGGCTGTACAGGTACAAACTTTGTAAACCCTCACGGTCTGTTTGATGAAAATCAGTATACCAATGCCCGTGATATGGCGCTTATTGCAAAGTACGCTGTGGACAATTACCCAAAATTCGTGGAAATCGCAACCACAACTGAGTATACCCTCAGTGCTACCAATTACCACGGTGAGAACTGGGCTACAATTCACCATACCAACGCTATGACTCTCAAGGGTGAGTATTACTACGAGCCTGCAAGGGGACTTAAAACGGGTACTCTTGATGAGTCCGGACGCTGTCTTGCAGCAATGGCTTCCCGTGACGGAAATAACTACCTGCTGGTAACTCTCGGCGCTCCTATGTATGACGCCGAAGGCTATAAGACCTATGAGCAGTATGCTGACCACGAAAAGATTTTCGAGTGGGCGTTCAATACATTCTCATACGATAAGATTTTGAGCACCTCTGATGAAATAACCGAAATTCCTGTTAAGCTTGGTGATAATGCGGAGCACGTTCTTCTTGTTCCCGAGGAGGATTTCTCAACACTCTGGCCGAATACCCTTGACAGCTCAAGTCTAAAAAAAGAAATTGACACCAGCGGATATCTTGACTCCGACGGCTCTATAACCGCACCTGTCGAAAAGGGAACTGTCCTCGGCACATACACCCTCTCTCTTTCGGGCGAAGAGCTTTGTACTGTTAACCTCGTAGCAAAGGACAGCGTTGCACTTTCACAGCTGGAATATAACATAATGAAGGCAAAAGCCTTTGTGGGTTCCTTTTGGTTCAAGCTGGCAATCGTTGTTGCCGTTGCTCTTATTATTCTTTACATTGTAGTATATGTTCTTGCTACAAAAAAGCGTAAGCGCAAGGTAAAAAAGGTGTCGGCAAAGAGCAAGCGAAGAATGTAATTTGACTGTTGACAAAATCGGTTTAATGTGGTAAAATTCTTCATTGAAGAATTATTGATTTTGGGAGGATTTGTTTCTATGAATAATGAAAATAACCGCAAAAAGCTTTGCGTACCAAGCCTTGTTCTGGGGATTGTCAGCGTAGTTTTTTCAATGTTTCTTCCCTTTGTGTCCTATTCTTGTGCCGTTCCGGGGCTTATTATCGGAATGAAAAAGAAGAAAAAGGATTTCAATGCAACTCCGGGTATTGCCCTAAACATTATTGCTCTTGCGCTTTCGATAATCAATTCCGCGTTGGGAATTATTATGACTGTAAAACTCTTTTTCGCTTCAAATCAGGACGAAGAATAAGATAATTCGGCATACTCCATCAGAGTAATGACCGTATAGAAGTAATTAGGGGTACCGAGCTGCAAACTCGATACCCTTGATTTGTTTATTACGGATTGGCAGAGGGGACACCCCTCGGTATGCCTTTTTTACAGAAAGGAAAATTAATATGGAAAAGAAAACAATAAAGCTTGAAGTACCATACGAAAAGGCAGGACTTAATCCCGACGGCTGTTGTGCAGAGCTGGATTTGTATACGCTGGTCAAGCACGATAACATCGAGCTTAAACAGCGTCCTGCGGTTATAATATGTCCCGGAGGAGGGTATGAATACTGTTCAGTTCGTGAAGCGGAGCCTGTTGCACTCCGTTATGCTGCATTCGGTATTCCTGCTTTCGTGCTTCGTTACAGCTGTGTAAATAAAAAATTTCCTACAGCACTTCTTGAGCTTGCACAGGCTATGGCTTATGTACGCAGCAATGCTGAGGAACTTGGTGTTGACCCGACCAAAATAATGGTTAGCGGGTTTTCAGCAGGCGGACACCTTGCCGCAAGTCTTGCGGTGCACTGGAATAAGCCATTTATAGTTGATATCCTCGGCAGCAGCTCTGAGCTTTATAAGCCAAATGGTGCTGTGCTTTGCTATCCTGTTATAACATCGGGTGAAAAGCGTCACGACGGCTCAATCGTGAATATTGTGGGTGCAGATTATCCTGCTGAAATGATGGAAACAGTTTCACTTGAAAAGCAGGTTTCTGAGGCAACTCCTCCCGTTTTTATATGGCATACTGCCGATGACGGACTTGTTCCTGTGGAAAATACGCTGATGTTTACCGCTGCACTGGCTGAAAAGAAAATTTCGTTTGCATGTCACATTTTTGAAAGCGGTGTGCACGGTCTTTCACTTTGCGATGACTCAACCGCAGGGTATGACGGACATATCAATCCTGACTGCGCACGCTGGTTTGGAATGGCTGTTGACTGGATAAAATCAAGATAAAAGAAAACGGGAGGTATGCTATATACCTCCCGTTAAATTCAGTGACTTTCCGCAACAGCGTTTCTTCTGAAAAGCAGTGTGATGCACCATACAGCCGAAAGCGCCACAAGAACGTATACAACCCTGCTGAGGAGGGCTGTTGTACCGCCGAAAAGCCATGCCACAAGGACAAAGCTGAAAATGCCAACAAGACCCCAGTTAATACCGCCGATTATGAGCAGTGCCAAAGCGATTTTATCAAACATTCTATCCTTCCTTTCCTGGCGAAGCTTTTGTAAATAAAAAGCTCTCGGAAGTGTTACTTCCGAGAGTAGTATTTGCCGTATGTTGAAAATTATTCAGAAATAGTTTCTTCGTAAAGCTTAAATCGTTCAGGAAGTGATTTAAGGAAATTTTCGTCAAGAACAAAAAGCGAATTTTCGTTATAGCTGCCTGTTACAGTTAAAAGCTGGCATACATTTTCGTCACTTTCCGAAACATATTTCATAGCATCAGCTTGCTCTTCGTAATCGTATGCAGTAAAGTTTGTTTCAACAGTGGAGTTTACAACGGTGCTGAAATAATCGTCCATATAATTTGAGAAGCCGGGGGCAACATTTCTGTTGAGCAGGTCATTTACCGCTACGCCGAGCATTTTTGCCCTGTATTCCTCACCTGAGCTGTACAGCGGATAGGTAATGATTTTACGCAAGTCTCTGGAGTCAAGATATGCTTCACCTTCACGGAAAATTGTTTCTTCGCCTGTGTCGGGATTGGAATATTCAAGGTTGTACGGTATATGAAAATCCACTCCACCGAAAATATCAACCACAGTGCTGAAGCTTTCGTCATTAAGCTTCAGATAGTAGTCAATGTCAATTCCAGTTGCTGCTTTTACAGCTTCAACAGCGTCACCTGTACCTCCAAGACGGTAAAATTCGTAAATGCTGTCCTCGGTGCTGCCGACCTTTGCATAGGTATCCGCAGGTATCGGCATAATTGTTATATGTCTTTCGTCAGCAATCATTCTCACCAGCATAAAGCTGCAGCCGCTCATTCTTTTTTCAGAGTCATAAATGATAAGCGTAGTCTTGTTGTTTTCGGCAACAGGCACATAATCATCAACCGTTGCCATCTGTTCAAGCCCGAAATCAGGTTGAGTTTCTTCCTTCGGCCCCATAATTTCATTCAGCAGCATAATTCCGATACCGCCGATTACAAGCAGCGTTACAACAATTGTAATAACATAGGTCAGCGCAATTTTTGTTCCCTTTGATGCCATATTTATAAATCCTTTCAGAATAAATTTAAAATATCGTTGAAAAATTTCTTGTCAGGTGCTATAATAAACTTTGATGAGATTTTTTATGTCAGTTTCTTCGTGCACGATTTTTACACCTGAGTCAACGCTGGCGTCGACGTATGCGGAAAATTTCCGTGCATTGATTATCTTGGTTTCAATTCCATTTTTTTCAGCATAATTTACAGTTTGTCCAGTGCCGCTTTTTAAATTTGAAATTACAGCAATGAGCCTTGACGAATGGTCAATCATAAACTGATTTCGTTTACGGTAGCAGGACTTGGAAGGTTCTTCCGATACATTCACTATCAAGGAAGATGTTTTTACAGCGTTACCTCTGAGAAACAGCTCCATACCCGTGTAATTTACGCCGAAATCCTTATAGGGGAGCGCAATAACGAGGTCGATATCGCTGCCGCGGTGTTTGAACTGCATTATAAATTCGGCAGCCCATAGGTCAATTCCCTTAGCGCCGCCGATAATAAAGGTTTTGAAGCCTTGCTCTATGCTTTGCTGTATCTCATAATACAGCATACTGAGTACACCTTTCATTTTCAGACTGGTAAGGTCACCTTTATCGGGAAGCTTTTCGGGACGATGCCCTGAAAAACAAACGGTTGTTTTTTTGTCATAGGGCCATTCCTGCTGCATAAAATCCCTTCCTTTCGGAATAACCGTCATCTACAAGACATATTATAGCACAAACATTTCATTTTTACAATAGAGAATAAAAATTTTTTGAAAGTTGGTTAATACAATGTCAGAATACTTTTCAAGACGAATATGTGCGGAAATTAATCTCGACGCCGCAAAAAGCAATCTTCTTGCGTTGAAGGATTTCATAGACGAAAGCTGCACAAAGCCCGCCTGCGTGGTTAAGGCAGACGCCTATGGTCACGGTGATGTGGGACTTATGAAAATGTATCAGGAAATGGGAGTGGACTTCTTCTGTGTTTCCAATATTTCCGAAGCTCTCAGACTCCGTGAAGGTGGCTGTGAGGGCGATATACTTATTTTAAGCTGGACAGCACCTGAGGATACACACATACTTATAGAAAACAATCTTATCGGTACAGCTGTTTCCGTAAGCAATGCGGCTGAAATTTCCGCAAATGCTGAAAAGGCAGTCCGTCTGCATATAAAGCTTGATACAGGTATGGGCAGAGTGGGTCTGAATACGGAAAATGCAGAGAAATGCGCAGCTGAAATTGCTGAGATTGCCAAAATGAAAAATATTTCCGCAGAGGGTATATTTACTCACCTTGCCGTTGCAGACAGCCTTGATGATGAAAATGTAAAATTTACTGAAATGCAGAAAAATCTCTTTTTTGGTATTGCAGAAAAGGTTGAAAAGCTGGGTGTAAAGCTTATTCATAAGCACTGTCTCAACAGTGCAGGTACAATTTACCACTACGATAAGCGTAGCACTCTCGCAAGAATGGGTATCGTTCTTTACGGCTTGAAGCCTGACAATACTCTTGATGTTCCTGTCAAGCTTGAGCCTGTTATGAAGCTGAAATCCTTTATCACTCAGATAAAAACAATAAGCAAGGGCACTTCCGTAAGCTACGGCAGAACATATACTGCTGACAGTGACAGGGTTGTTGCAACTGTTCCCTGCGGCTATGCTGACGGTTATCCGAGACTGCTTTCCAACCGCAATGAGGTTCTTGTTCACGGTAAGCGTGCAAAGGGCGTTGGCAGAATTTGTATGGACCAGATGATGATTGATATTACAGGAATTGACGGTGTAAAGGTTGGCGATGAGGTTACACTTTTCGGACGTGACGGTGATGAACTGATTACAGCTGACGAAGTGGCTTCAAGTTATGGAACAATCGGTTATGAGCTTATCTGCGGAGTAAGCGTGCGAGTGCCGAGAATTTTTATCAGCGGAGGAGAAATAAAGCAAATTATCGCACACAGATGAGATTTTATTGTACAAAATACCCAAAGGCTTTGTCGTAAAAACGTTAATGTAAACGTTGACAAAGCCTTTTTGTTTCTGTTATAATTAGGGTAATATATGAGAAAGGATGTCCTTATTATGAAGAATACAAAGCGACTTTTTGCAGGCCTTACTGCTCTTGCTATTGTTGGTTCTCTTTCCGCTTGCGGCGGCGACGGAACTGACGCTCCTATTACTGAAGCTACAACTACTACTGCAAAGACTGTTGAGGTTAATACTGAAACTCTTTCCGCAGAAGATGAAGGCAAGCTTGATGACGTAGCAAGCAATATGCTCACAGGAGAGCTTGAAAACAAAACTATCAAGTGGTTCTCTTTCTATGACCCGTTCCACGCTACAGGAGCAGGTAACACAAAGGCTCTTTCCCTTGAACTTTTTGAAACAAAGTACGGCGGCGAAATTGAGTATGTTGAAACAACATGGCAGAATCGCTTCAATGACCTCTCCACAAAAATTCTCGGCGGCGACGGCGTTGACTTTATCGCAGGCGGCGACCTTGATGGTTTCCCAAGAGGCGTTCCGAATGGTCAGTTCCAGGCTTATGACCAGTATATGGATTGGGAAAATCCGCTTTGGGCTGAATGGAAGGAACTGAACGATATGTTCCTTATGGGCGACAGCCACTACCTTATTGTTCCTCAGTCCACTATCGGTCAGGTTGTTGTATATAACCGTGCAACAATTGAAAACCTCGGTATGGATGACCCTGTTGACCTTCTTGAAGCAGGCAACTGGAACTGGGATACCTTCCGTGATATGCTTATCGACTACGTTGATGTAGAGTCTGAGCAGTACGGTCTCGACGGCTGGTTCAACGAAAAGCCACTTATGCTCACAAGCGGCGTTCCTGCTGTTGAAATGAAGGACGGTAAGCTTGTACATAACCTCAAGGACCCTAACCTTGAACGTGTAATGAACTTTATGTATGAGCTTAACACTTCAGGTCTTGTTCTTGACAAGAGCCTTTTCAGCTGGGCTGAACACCCTGAGTTTGTCGGCGAAGGTAAGGAGCTTTTCTATATCGGCGGTATGTACGTTCTTGAAAGCTCACCTGATATCTGGACAGAAACATGCGGTGCACAGGAAGATGTTATGTTTGTTCCGCTTCCTAAGGACCCACAGTCCGAACAGTACGGTCTTGACGGCTGGTTCAACGAAAAGCCTCTTATGCTCACAAGCGGCGTTCCTGCTGTTGAAATGAAGGACGGCAAGCTTGTACATAACCTTATGGACCCTAACCTGGAACGTGTAATGAACTTCATGTATGAGCTCAACACTTCCGGTCTTGTTCTTGACAAGAACCTTTTTAACTGGGCTGAACACCCTGAATTTGTCGGCGAAGGCAAGGAGCTTTTCTATATCGGCGGTATGTACGTTCTTCAGAGCGCACCTGATATCTGGACAGAAACCTTCGGCGCTCAGGAAGATGTAATGTTCGTTCCGCTGCCTAAGGACCCACAGTCCGAGGAAT
>JAZSHA010000180.1:0-9446 GCA_045533025.1 Oscillospiraceae bacterium | reverse complement strand
ATGACCTGAAAAAGTGCAAGCTTCCCCGTAAGGCTCACCTTGAGGACGTTTGCAGTCTGGTTATGATTAAGGACGTATACAACAGAATTATCCGCAACCTCTCCAAGGGCTACAAGCAGAGAGTAGGTCTTGCGCAGGCTCATATCGGCAACCCGCCTATCCTTATCCTTGACGAGCCTACTGTTGGTCTTGACCCTAAGCAGATTATCGAAATCCGTACTCTTATCAAGAAGCTGGGCAAGAAGCATACAGTAATTCTTTCTTCTCATATTCTCCCTGAAATCCAGGCTGTTTGTGACAGAATTATCATTATCAACGGCGGTAAGATTGCTGCTGACGATACAACCGAAAATCTCACAAAGAACATCTCCACCGACCACAAGCTTATCGCAAGAATTGAAGGTCCTAAGGAAGAAATCCTCAAGATGATAAAGAATATGCCTGGAGTTGTGTCCGTTGTTGCGGATATGGAGCGTGAACAGGGCATTTTCGATTACGAAATTGAAGCTAAGGAAGGCGTTGACCTTCGCCGTGAGCTGTTCAAGAGAGTTGTTGCAAGAAACTGGACAATTCTCGGTCTGAAAACAACCGAAATGACCCTTGAAGATATCTTCCTCAAGATTACAATGGGTGACGATGTTGTTATCAAGACAAAGAAGAATGCTGCAGACTCAAAGGCTGAAGAAGCTGATTCTAAAGCTGAGGAGTACGACGCTAAGGCTGAAGCCGCTGATGCAAAAGCTGAAGAATATGACAAACTTGCCGAAAAGGCAGATGCAATTGATGCAAAGGAGGGTGAGGAATAATGGGCGCTATTTTCAGACGTGAGCTGAAGGCTTACTTTACCTCGCCTATCGCTTACATTTTCATTGCTGTATTCTATATTTACACAGCAACCTACTTTGTCAACACAAACCTTTACTACGGACTCACAGATATGTCCTATATTTTCACAAGCGCATTCACAATTATGATGTTCCTGCTGCCGCTGCTTACAATGCGACTCTTTACAGAGGAACGCCGCCAGCGCACAGACCAGTGTCTGCTGACCGCTCCTGTAAATCTGTTCTCAATCGTAATGGGTAAGTTCCTTGCTTCCGTTTGCGTGTTCCTTTGCGCAATGGCAATCTACGGCGTGTACATTATCGTGCTTGTTTCCCTTGCAGGCTCAGTAGCGTGGGCAACCGTTCTCGGTAACCTTTTTGCACTTCTCCTGCTTGGCGCAAGCTTTATCGCAATCGGCACATTCATCTCCGCAACAACTGAAAATCAGGTTGTTGCCGCAATCCTCAGCTTCATTATCATTATGGCATTCTACCTTATTGATATGCTTGCAGGAATGGTTCAGGTTGAATGGCTCAGCAAGGTTATGGCTGCTCTGGGCTTCTACTCAAGATACGCTGAGTTCTCTCAGGGCATCTTCTCAATCCCAAACATTGTGTTCTTCATCAGCACAATTTTCATTTTCAACTTTCTTACCGTGCGTGTGCTTGAAAAGCGCCGCTGGTCATAATGAAGGAGGTATGCTGATATGAAGATTAACAAGAAAAAACTCAAATACGGCACAGCCGCTGTTGTTATTACAGCTGTTGTAATTGCAATGGTTATCCTTCTCAACGTTGTACTTTCAGTTCTTTCCGAAAGCTACAATATGAACCTTGACCTTACACCTAACAATGACTTTGAAATCAGTCAGGACACCAAGGATTACCTTGCTACCCTTACTGAAAATGTTGAAATCTGTACAACAGTTGACGAGCTTGTTTTCAAGACCTCCGAAAACCGCTACTACAGACAGGCTTATGAGGTACTGAAGAAATACGAATTCAACAGCGACAAAATCACTGTAAACTTTGTTGATATGACTACCGACCCTACCTACGTTGAAAAGTACAAGCAATACTATGACGGTACAATCACCGACAGCAGTATTATCATCTTCAACGAGGATACAAAGAGAATTCGTGTTCTCTCCACAAGCGACCTTTTCAATACCGAAGTAAACTACTATTACTTCCAGGAAGAAATTGTTTCCTCAAAGGCTGAACAGACTCTCACATCTGCAATTATGTATATCACAGACCCAGAGCCTAAGACAGCTGTTTATCTCAACGTTGTATCTCAGAGTATGGTTGGTGAAAACATTCAGTCCCTTCTTAAAGCAAACGGCTTTGACCTTGTGACTGTTGACCCGCTTACAGAGGAAATCCCTGCAGACGCTGACCTTCTCGTTCTCAATTCCCCTATGAATGACCTTGCTCCCGAAACCATAGACAAGCTCTATAACTTTATGGAAAACGGCGGCAACTACGGCAAGAATATGATTTACCTTGCAAGTATGGGACAGAACGAAACTCCTAACATCAATGCGTTCCTTGCTGAATGGGGTATCGCTGTTACAGACGGCGTTCTCAGCGACAGCAACCAGCAGAATATCCTTTCGGGCACATCGGGCTACGGCTTTGCTTCCTACCTTACTGAAAATGAGTACACAGGCGGTATCGCTGCCGATAATCTTACTGCACCTGTGCTTACCTATTATGCACGTCCTATCGAACTTCTTTTCGATTTCAGCGGCAACGTAAGCGTTGTTTCCCTTCTTGATACAGCTGAAACAGGTTACGCTCTTACTGCTGAAATTATGCAGGAATATCAGGAAACTGGCGCTATGCCTTCCCTTGATGAAAAGGCAATTCCTATGATTGCACTTTCCAATAAGTATGCCTTCATCGAAAATGAACAGGTTCTTTCCAACCTTGTTGTATTCGGTTCAGACGAAATGCTCAACTCTACATTTACCGAAACAACCTACTACAACAACGGTGATTACTTTGTTTCCATCATCAACAAGATTTCAGGCAAGGAAAACGGCATCTATATCGTTGAAAAGGATTTGACAGGTACAACCTTCCAGATTACAGAAGCACAGGTTAATGTTCTCAGAGTTGTAATTATGTTCATTCTTCCTGCTGCTGTTGCAGTTATCGGTATCGTTGTATGGCTCAGACGCCGTCACAAGTAACAGGAAGGAATCTGAATAATGAAGAAGAATATAAGACTTATTATTATCTGCGCAGTTGTTGTAGCTGTTCTTGCGGGACTGCTTGTTTTCCTTTTGGCAGGCAAGCAGGATACCTCCGATGAACAGCCTGCCGACACCGCAGAAGAAACCACAACCTCTCTCCTTTACAGCAACAAGCTTGATGACCTTGACGTGCTGACAATCAAAAATGAACACGGCACATACAAGGTTGAGCGTGTCGAGCTGAACGGACAGAATTTGTGGACTATTATGGAAATTGCAAATCTCCCTCTGAGCAACACGGTTATTACTGCTCTTGTGGAAAACGCAATCTCCGTTACAGCTCAGCAAACGGTTGTGGAAAATCCTGAGGATATTTCCATCTACGGTCTTGATAAGCCTCTTGCTACGGTTACCGCACAATTCACTGACAGCGCAAATACCGTAAGAAAGCTTTATGTGGGCAACAAGACTCCAAAGGGTACGGCTCACTACTTTATGATGGATGGCGACCCTGCTGTTTACACGGTAAACGTAGGCGAAATGAACTGTTACCTCAATGATAAATGGACAGCTGTTGTAAAAACAGTATTTTCCGCTGCTGCCGCAGCAAGTGCAGAAGATACCACTGATTATTCGGTAATTCAAAAAATGGTTATTGACCGTGCTGACCTTGATTACGATATGGTAATCGAATATGACAAGCGTCTCGATGAAGAGGACAATATGGTTGCAAACTCCTCAATGTATGTTATGACCAGTCCTGTTTTCCGTGAGCTTAATCCGGAAACCTGCGACCCAACAACAAACGGTGTGTTTGGTCTTACAGCTACAGAGCTTGTTGTAGTAAACCCCAACGAGGAGGATATGGAAGGCAGCGGTATTAATAATCCTGCTGTAATTCTTACCGTTGAAGCAAACGGCAACAACAATATGACTCTCAGAATCGGTAATGAATACACAACTGAGGACGGTGTCAAGGCGCACTATGTACACGTTGAGGGAATTGATATCATCTACGGCTTTACAAATGACCTGCTCCCGTGGCTCACTGTAAAACCGCTTGATATTACAACAACAATGTTTACAAGCAATTATGTATACAATTTGACCTCTGTTGATATCACAACCGAAAATGACAAGCTTGATTTTGAAATAACAGGCAGCAGTGCTGACGATTTTACTGTAACACTTGACGGTCAGTCTTCTGACGCTGACGCATTCAAGAACCTTTATCAGTTCATTCTCCGTGCACCAAGCTCAGATGTTTACTTTGAAGAAACAGCTGATAAGCCTGTTCTAACTATCGAAATCAAGACTACTGACGGAGGGGACACAATTGAATTTATCCCATCCGACAACAGACAGTCCATTATCCGTCTTAACGGTAAGTCAACATACAAATGTGCAACCGCTTACGTTGAAAGATTTATCTCCAATATGGAGCTTTACAGAAACGGCGAGCCAATCGTTACCAACTGGTAATTGTGACATTTTCCGCACACTGACCTGTGATAAAATGGTAAGGCTGTCGGCTGAAAAAAGAAAATACTGTTTTTTAATAAATGCACTTGATTTTGTGAATAATTTGTGCTACAATATTAAATGAACAATATTTTCAGCAATTTTAGAAGGAGGATATGCAATGGCAGAAAATACTAACGGATTTCTCCGCTATAAGGGTTACCCTCTTGTGAGAAAAGAAGATGAAATTTATTACGGAAATATGAGCGACCAGTATGTGGTATGGATACAGATTACCGAAAAAACCAAGGTCGGCGATATGGACGTTGCAAGCAAGGTCAAGCTTTATAAAATGGCTACCGACGAAACCCTCAATCCTATTGAGCGTGTTGTAAAGCAGAGCGAAAAAGGAAGTCTCTATGAGGCACTTGATATTGCTTACGCTTGGCTTACAAGAAAATAATCCGATTGATATTAAACAAAGCACAATAACCGATATGGTTGTTGTGCTTTTTGTTTGCGCACCAACCATACAGGTAATGTAAAGCAGATTATTGTGCAAAAATGCCGATTTTAAAGGTTTTTTTAAGTTTCTTATTGAAATGAAGAAAAAAATATGGTATACTAAAGTGTATATGTATCGGTATGGTACATATATGTAAATATGTGTAATTAATTTCCTATAATATCTATAAGGAGCTGAACGGTATGCTGAATATTGAAAACCATCTCGGAACTATCAGTATTTCCAAAGAATATCTTACTACCCTGATTGCTCACACTGCTTCTACCTGCTTCGGTGTCGCTGACCTTAATGATGCAGGCAGCAAATCAGGTCTTGCTTCTATATTCAAAAAGGCTGATATGGGTAAAAAAGAATGCGTGCGCCTTTCAGTTAAGGACGGCAAGCTTGTTATTGCTCTGCATATTACAGTCGTTTTCGGCACCAATATCTCCGCTATCGTGGACAGTGTGGTGCACAAAATAAGATATACAATTGAAGAAAAAACAGGTCTTGAAGTCGGCAAGGTTACGGTCTTTGTTGACGGTATGAAGGCTTAATGGGGGTAATAAAAAGTGATAACCGGTAAAATTCTCAGAGACGCATTCATTTCGGGTGCGGTGACAATCGCAAATAAAAAGCGTGAGGTTGACCAGCTTAACGTATACCCTGTTCCTGACGGAGATACAGGTACAAATATGTCTATGACAATGAACAACGCTCTTCGTGAGCTTGAGGTTATGGACGATAACGTTACCGTTTCTCAGGTTGCCGACGCTACAGCTTCTGCTCTTCTCAGAGGTGCACGAGGCAACTCAGGTGTAATTCTTTCCCTTCTTTTCAGAGGCTTTGCAAAAGGCTTCAAGGGCAAGATTACCGCTGACTGCGATGATATTGTAAAGGCTCTTGAGCTTGGTGTAGCAGGCGCTTACAAGGCTGTTATGACTCCGACTGAGGGTACAATCCTTACAGTTTCACGTCTTGCTTCCGAAAAGGCAAAGGTTGCCGTAAATTCCACAAATGACGAGGTTGCCCTTTGGAGTGATGTATGTATCGCTGCAAAGGAAGCTCTCGATGATACACCAAACCTCCTCCCTGTACTGAAAAAGGCAGGCGTTGTTGACGCAGGTGGTATGGGTCTGCTCCATATCTGGAACGCTATGCTTGATGTGTTCAAGGGCGGCGAGCCTGTTAAGCCGATGGAAACACCTAAGGTTGAGGCTGTTGTTGACAATTTCAGCACTGTTGTAGGCGAATTTGACGACGATATCACTCATACCTACTGCACAGAATTTATCGCACGCAAAACCCCTGATACAAAGGACTCTGCACTTCTCCGTGCTTTCCTTGAAACAATCGGTGACTGCGTTGTTGTGGTTGAAGACGATGAAATCATTAAGGTTCACGTTCACACAGAGCATCCCGGTCAGGCTATCGAAGAAGGTCTGCTTTTCGGTTCTCTCATAAATATGAAGATTGAAAATATGAAATATCAGCACGAAAACAAGGCTAAGGAAGCAAATGTTGTCAAGAAGCAGAAGTTTACCCCTGCTGAACCTGAAAAGTCATTTGGCTTTGTTTCCGTTGCAAGCGGCGATGGTATTGAGGAACTTTTCCGTGATTTGGGCGTTGACTGCATCGTCCGCGGTGGTCAGACTATGAACCCTTCCACAGACGATATTCTTCAGGCTATCATGGCTACACCTGCTGAAACCGTGTTTGTTCTTCCTAACAACAAGAACATCATTATGGCAGCTGAACAGGCTGTAAAGCTTGCTGACAGACGTGTTTGCGTGCTCCAGTCAAGAACAATTCCTCAGGGTATCACAGCTATGATGAACTTTGACCCTGACGCTGATTTTGATACAAACCGTCTCAATATGAGCAGAAGTCTTGACACTGTTTCCACAGGTCAGCTTACATTTGCTGCCCGTGACAGCGACTACGAGGGTCACAACATCAAGGAAGGCGATATCCTTGCTCTCGACAACGGCAAGCTTGCTTTCACTGAGAGAGATGTTACAAAGGCTGCATACAAGCTTACAAAGAAGCTTGCTGACGGCAACACAGCATTTATCACCCTCATCTACGGTACAGACGTTGACAGCAAGGACGCAGAGGCTGTTCACCAGCTTGTTCAGAACAAGTTCCCGAATGCTGAAGTTATGCTTGTTGACGGCGGTCAGCCTGTTTACTACTATATTATTTCCGTGGAATAAACACACGGATAGTATAATCTTGTGTTAGTTATACAGAAAGTAATTGAAATATGAAAAAAATTAACATTGTAACAGGGCATTACGGCAGCGGCAAGACAAACTTTTCCGCTAACCTT
This sequence comes from Oscillospiraceae bacterium, assembly GCA_045533025.1. Taxonomy (GTDB): domain Bacteria; phylum Bacillota; class Clostridia; order Oscillospirales; family Ruminococcaceae; genus RGIG8773. Next base: position 2,123 of record JAZSHA010000180.1, on the reverse strand, counting down.
GCCGTAACGCTTGCAAAGGGCGGCGAAAAGGTTACGGTTGTTGACCTTGATATCGTAAACCCTTACTTCCGTTCAGCTGACTTCGGTGAACTGTTCGACGAAAAGAACATCGAGCTTGTTGCTCCGATGTACGCAAACTCAAACCTCGATATTCCTGCAATTTCCTTTGACCTTGAACGTATCGCAACTGACGACGGATACCTTATTGTTGATGTAGGCGGTGACGATGCAGGTGCACTTGCTCTCGGACGTTACGCAGAGGCATTCAAGAAATTTGCGGATAAAATCGAGATGTACTACGTTGTGAACTGCCGCAGATTTCTTACTCAGACCGCTGATGAGACGCTGGTGCTGATGGGAGAAATCGAAATGGCGGCTAATATGAAGCATACTGCTATCGTAAACAACACCAACCTTCTTTACGAAACCACAAAGGAAGTGCTTGAGGACTCCGTAGGATTTGCGGAGGAAATCGCTGAAAAAGCTGGACTCCCACTTGCTTTCACCTGTGTTCCGCTGAAGCTGAACGCTGACGTGCCGAAGCCGCTTCCCGTGGAGATTTATGTAAAGAAAATCTGGGAAGTGATGTAATGACGTTTCTCCTTGAGCTGTTTGTTATAAAAGAAATAATGGTTGCAGCATTTATACTGTTTGCGCTGATAAACATTTCAATTATTATCGCAAACAGATACATAAAGGATTTTTCATCAAGACTTTTCCCTTGGCTTTATACAATAATGACTGCACCGATTTTTGTTATATTTGCAATTCTTTCCCTTCTTGATGATGACTACTTGCGGGAAATGACTGCTTTACAGGTTACTCAATTTATCAGCGGAGGGGTAATGGCATTTACGTCATTATATCTGTATATACGCTGTTTGATAAAGCCGATTGACAAAAACTCACCTAAATTACAGTGCTATGATGCTTCACAGCTTAAATTTATTGGCGCAAGACGGTTTCTGATTACGGGACTCATCGTTACCTTAATATCGGGAATTGCCCTTGTTATTTCTGGAATTTACGCAGCATCTTCAATTGTGTTGATGTTTATGTGCTTAATTTTTGCAGTCTGCCCCGCATTAAGCTTGTTTGCAATTATTGCATTTATCGGGCTTGGGTTCAGCATTATTGGTTTCGTTGCTGTATTGGTGATTTTTCTGTTAAGCTACCTGCTTTTACTGAACGGCTGTATAAGATATACTGTTGCTTCCGAAAAGACAAAGGGAACAAAGGTTATTTTGATATTGCTTTGCTTTATTCCGATTGCCGGTTTAATTTACGGAGCATTGGGCATTAAGGAAATTTCCCGAAAAACAAAGACAAAAATATAATTTAATTCCAGTAAGTACAATTACAAATTGTATAATATATAAATTTTATACCGAAAGGAGATATAGATATGGCAAAAATTACGGTCAATTTTGAAAAGTGCAAGGGCTGTGCTCTCTGTACAACAGCTTGTCCGAAGAAAATCGTCGAACTCCAGAAGGAAAAGCGTAACCGCAAGGGCTATTTCACCGCTGTCTGTATTGACGACTCACAGTGCATAGGCTGTGCAATGTGTGCAATGATGTGCCCTGACTGCGCAATCGTTGTTGAAAAGTAATTTAACTCAAAATTTTGTAAGGAGTGAGTATTTTGGAACGTAATCTTATGAAGGGCAACGAAGCTCTCGCTGAAGCCGCTATCCGTGCAGGCTGTAAGTGCTTCTTCGGTTACCCAATCACACCTCAGACTGAAATTTCCGCATACCTCGCTAAGCGCTTCAAGCAGGCTGGCGGCGTATTCCTTCAGGCTGAATCTGAAATCGCAGCTATCAATATGGTTCTCGGCGCAGCTTCCACAGGCGTGCGTGCGATGACTTCTTCATCTTCTCCCGGAATTTCCCTGAAGTCCGAGGGTATCTCCTACATAGCAGGTTCTGACCTTCCTTGCGTTATCATCAACGTACAGAGAGGCGGCCCGGGTCTTGGCGGTATCCAGCCATCACAGGCTGACTACTGGCAGGCTACAAAGGCTCTCGGTCACGGTGACTTCCACCTTCTCGTATTTGCACCAAACTCCGTTCAGGAAATGGTTGATACAGTTACAAAGGCATTCGACCTCGCTGACGAATA
>JAZSHA010000084.1:0-6764 GCA_045533025.1 Oscillospiraceae bacterium | reverse complement strand
GGCGTTGAAGATTTCGACTATGAAGCCTGCACAGACAGCTCTGTATTCGCAGAAGCTGACGCTTTCCACCCCGGCAGATGCGCAGTAATCACAAAGGACGGCAAGGCAATCGGTATCGTTGGTGAGCTTCACCCTGAAACTCTCGAAAACTACGGTATCGGCACAAAGGCTTACGCAGCTAAGATCAACGTAACAGAAATCCTCGAGGTTGCTGTTGCAACAAAGACATACAAGCCGCTTCCTAAGTTCCCTGCAACAACACGTGACCTTGCTATCGTTTGTGACGAAGCACTCCCAGTTGCAAAGCTTGAAAAGGCTATCAAGAAGGCTGTGGGCAATATCCTCGAAACAGTTACACTCTTTGACGTATATCAGGGCAAGCAGATTGCAGAGGGCAAGAAGTCCGTTGCATATGCTATTTCAATGCGTTCTCACGAGGGTACACTCACTGACGAACAGGCTGACGCAGCTGTTAAGCGTGTCCTCAAGGAGCTTTCCGCTCTTGGCGCAGAACTCAGAGCATAATAATTAAAGTAAGTTTTGTGGTAACCTATTGAGGGAGACCCTTTCCAAAGACTTTTAGTTTAAAATACCCATATATGGCATAAAGTCATATATGGGTATTTTACATTACATTGCAAGTATAAGAGAGTTTAAGGAAACCTTATTCAGAAGAGTTTGCCCCAGCAGCTCTCCACAATATTTTCTGAAAAATATTGCTAAACGGGGGAAAATGCTATATAATATAGGTATACTCTATCCGAAAGGTTGATTGAAATGAAAGACGGATTTCTCCGTGTTGCGGCGGTAACACCCGATATAAAGGTTGCTGACTGCGACCACAATGCCGATGAAATAATCAGACTCGCAAAGGAAGCGGCACGCAACGACGCTTCTGTAATAGTATTCCCCGAGCTTTGCATCACGGGCAGCACCTGTGGGGATTTGTTTCTGCAGAAAACCCTGCTTGACGGGGCAAAGGCGGCTCTTGAAAAGATTGCGAAGGCTACCGCAAAATGCGATACTGTGATAATTGTGGGTATGCCCTTTGAAATGTACGGCAAGCTTTACAACTGTGCCGCTGTAATATCAAACGGTGACGTTATCGGAATTGTTCCGAAAAAGAATATTTCTGCTTCCGAAGTTGGTATTTTTGCAACGTGGGAAACAGGCTTTCAGTTCCTTGAAAGAAATGAACTTGGTACAGGTTTAAACGCTCAGTTCGGCGACCTCATTTTTGAATGTGAAAACATCCCTGAGCTTGCCCTCGGAATAGAAATCGGTGACGACAACACTGCCGAAAGTCTTGCAAAAGCAGGTGCAACCGTCATCTGCAACCTTTCCGCTTCACCTGAAATCGTGGGCAGAAGCAGTGCCGTGAAAAAACTTGCGGAGGTCAAATCAGCACAGCTTCACTGCGGATATATCCGTGCAAACGCAGGTATGGGTGAGTCAACCCGTGACCTTGTTTTCAGCGGTTACAATCTTATTGCCGAAAACGGTAAGACACTTGCCGAAAGCAAGAAGTTTACAACTGGCATAACTTACACTGAAATCGACCTTTTCAGAATTGCCGCAGAAAGACGTGCTGACAAGAATTTCACTGTAAAGTTCATTCCTGAGGATTTCGATTATTCTCAGTTTATATTGAAGAAAAAAGATATCAACCTTACACGCAGATTTTCTCTCAACCCATTCGTCCCCGAGGACAAGGATGAGCTCCGCAACCGTTGTGAGGAAATCCTCACAATGCAGGCAACGGGACTTGCTACACGTCTGCGTCACATCAACGGAAAGACGGCTGTTGTGGGACTTTCGGGCGGTCTTGACAGCACCCTTGCTCTCATCGTAACCGTTCACGCTTTCGATATGCTTGGACTTGACCGCAAGGGAATTGTTACCGTGACAATGCCGTGTTTCGGTACAACGAGCCGCACCAAAAACAATGCGTATTATCTTGCCGAGGCTTACGGTGTAACGCTGAAGGAAATCAACATCGCCGCCGCTGTACGTCAGCATTTTGCTGATATCGGGCAGGACGAAAGCAATCTTGACGTTACCTTTGAAAACGCACAGGCTCGTGAGCGCACACAGGTACTGATGGACATTGCAAATATGCTGAATGGGCTTGTTATCGGCACGGGTGACCTTTCCGAGCTTGCTCTCGGTTGGGCAACATACAATGGTGACCATATGTCGATGTATGGCGTAAATGGTTCTGTGCCGAAAACGCTGGTGCGTCATCTTGTTGCATTTGAGAGCAACAACACCGAGGACACAAAGCTTGCTGAGGTGCTCCGTGACATTCTTGACACCCCTGTTTCTCCTGAGCTTCTTCCGCCGAAGGAAGGCGAGATTTCTCAGAAAACAGAGGATATTGTTGGTCCTTACGAGCTGCACGATTTCTTTCTTTACTATCTGGTACGCTGTGGATTTGCACCAAGCAAGATTTTCCGTATTGCCGAGAAAACCTTTGCTGGAATTTACGACAGCGAAACGATAAAAAAATGGCTCACAATTTTCGTGCGTCGCTTCTTCACTCAACAGTTCAAGCGCTCCTGCCTGCCTGACGGACCTAAGGTTGGCACGGTTTCACTTTCTCCGAGAGGTGACTGGAATATGCCGTCTGACGCTTGCGTGCGCTTGTGGCTGGAGGATTTGGAAAAATAAATTACAGCATAAAAAAGGCTGTGTGGGAATCCACACAGCCTTAAATATTTTCAATTACTTCTTACAGCAGCAACATTCGCCAACCGGAGTTGTCCAGCCGAACTTGTCTTCAACCTTACCCCACTGAATACCTGTGAGAGTATCGTAGAGCTTCTGGGAAATCTCGCCGATTTCGCCGTTGTTGAGAACCATAACCTTGTCGCCGTACTTGAGCTCGCCAACAGGAGAGATAACAGCAGCTGTACCTGTACCGAATGCTTCGTCAAACTTGCCTTCATCGTAAGCCTTAACAAGCTCGTTGATTTCGATGTCACGCTCTGTAACCTTGTAGCCCATGGACTTGAGGAGCTCGATGCAGGACTTTCTTGTGATACCGCCAAGGATAGAGCCTCTGTCAAGGCTTGGTGTGATAACTTCGCCGTCAACAACGAAGAATACGTTCATAGCGCCAACTTCGTCAATGTACTTTCTGTGTACGCCATCGAGCCAGAGAACCTGAGCGTAGCCCTGCTTTTCAGCTTCTTCCTGAGCCTTGAGGGATACAGCGTAGTTAGCAGCAGCCTTTGTGAAGCCTGTACCGCCTGTTACTGCACGAACGTACTTTTCTTCAACATAAATCTTTACAGGTGCAAGACCGTTTGCGTAATAAGCGCCAACAGGAGAAAGAATGATAGCGAAGATGAGGTGCTTTGCAGGGTGAACGCCAACCATTGGGTCAACTGCAAAGATGTATGGACGGATATAGAGGGAAGTGCCCTCAGCTGTAGGAATCCAGTCCTCGTCAACCTTTACGAGAGTTTTGATAGCTTCAACAGCGAAAGCTTCGTCAATCTGTGGGATACAGAGACGGTCATTGGAGAGGTTGAGTCTTGCCATATTCTGTTCAGGACGGAAAAGCTGAATTTTGCCGTCAGCAGTTCTGTATGCTTTAAGACCCTCAAAGTCAGCCTGACCATAGTGGAGACACATAGAAGCAGGGTCCATAGGAATTGGTCCATAAGGAACGATTCTTGCATCGTGCCAGCCCTGACCTTCATCGTAGTTCATAAGGAACATGTGGTCTGTAAAAATCTTACCGAAGCCAAGCTTTGTTTCGTCAGCAGGCTTAGCCTTCGGAGCTGTAGTTCTTGTTACTTTTATTTCCAGCATTTAGAAAACTCCCTTTCTTATTTATAAAATACAAATTTATTATAACACATATTGCTCTGCAATTCAAGTATAAAAGCCAATTATTTTTTCGTTTTTGCAATTATAGCCTGCAAAACTTGCATAAAACAATACAGTACAGCTGTATGCGGAGCATAGACAGTGCCGGGAAAAATGTAAACCTTTACTGCACAAATAAGTTCAAGGCGTCCCTGAAAAGGACTGTAAATATGTTGTGAATTGACATAGAAATATAATGCAGAAACGTGGTATAATATTTACAGATGTTTTTTCGGAATAATCAAAAAGGTTGGTTTGTAATTATGTTTAATATTGCTGTTGCGCAGTCAGGCGGTCCTACCGCCGCAATCAATTCTTCTCTTGCCGGCGTTTTTACCGCGGCGCTGGAATGTGACGAAATCGGCACGATTTACGGTTCAATAAACGGTATCGAAGGCGTGCTCCGTGACGAATTTGTTGACCTGCAAAAAATTCTTACATCAGACTATGACATAGACCTGCTTATGAAGACCCCGTCCACTGTTCTCGGCTCCTGCCGCTTCAAGCTGAAAAATGCTGACGAGGACGACTCCGACTACAAAAAGGCAGCCGAAATTTTTGCAAAGCATAACATCAGAGCTTTCTTCTATATCGGCGGAAATGACTCAATGGACACCGTTATGAAGCTTGACAAGTGGTTCAAGGAAAACCATATCAACGTGAAGGTTGTGGGCGTACCGAAAACAATCGACAACGACGTTATGGCTACCGACCATACTCCCGGCTTTGGCTCAGCTGCAAAATACGTTGCAACCTCTATGCAGGAAATTATCCGTGACAGCCGTGTTTACTCTATTCCGTCCGTAACAATCGTTGAAATTATGGGACGTGACGCAGGCTGGCTCACAGCTTCTTCTTGTGTGCTCCGTGCAAACGGTGAACCTGCACCTCACCTTATATACCTCCCTGAGTCGGAATTTTCAATTGAAAAGTTCCTCGATGATATCCGTACAGCTCAGCAGAAATACAAGGCTGTTATAATTGCCGTTTCCGAGGGTATCAAGTTTGACGATGAAAAGTACCTTGCAAGCGGCTTCTCATCCGAGCTTACTGACGCATTCGGTCATAAGTACCTCTCAGGTGTTGGTAAGTATCTTGAAAAGATTGTCGGTGCAAATATCGGCTGTAAGGTACGTTCGATTGAGCTTAACGTTATGCAGCGCTGCAGCTCCCACATTGCTTCTCTTACTGATATCACCGAAGCGAAAACTATCGGTGAAGAAGCTGTAAGAGCAGCGCTCCGAGGCGAAAGCGGCGTTATGATGGTATTCAAGCGTATCAGTAACAATCCTTACCGTGTTGAGGTTGTTTCCGCAGACATCAGCGGTATCGCAAACAAGGAAAAGTTCTTCCCTGCTGAGTGGATTAATTCCAAGGGAAACAACGTTACCGTTGACGCTCTTAACTACTTCCTGCCTCTTATTCAGGGCGAGCCTCAGATTGAATATATGAACGGCATTCCCGTACATTTCAGACTTAATCAGTAAAAGCAAAACAGCTTCCGATAGGAATTTCCCTGTCGGAAGCTGTTTTTACATATCTGACTTATAAGGCTCAACCATATAATAAATTTTCTTGTCAACAACTGCATCAATCAGCGTGCCCTCCGCAAGATATTCCTCGGAAAGTATTTTTCCATCTATGCGGATAGTATTAATTATGCTTGTTTTGTCATATGGGATAACAAACTTGCCACGCACCGAGGTTTCGGGAAGATTTCTTGCAATGCAGTCAAGCAGGTCATCGAAGCCTTTTTTCTGTTTTGCAGAAATTTTTACAGTGCGCTCATCGCACTTGATATTCTCCGCCTCAGGCAGAAGGTCGCACTTGTTAAGCACGTCAATTCTCGGAATTCCGTCACAGCCCAAATCCTTCAGCACTTCGGCGGTAACCTCAGCCTGCTCATAGCCGTCATCAGCGCTGATGTCAACAAGATTGATGATGATGTCAGCGGAAGCCGCTTCTTCAAGGGTGCTCTTGAAGGCTTCTACAAGATTATGCGGCAGACGTCGGATAAGCCCTACCGTGTCGATAAGAAGCACACTTCTTCCGTCGGGAAGTTCTATGGCACGGGAGGTAATATCAAGGGTAGCAAAAAGCTTGTTTTCGGCAAGTACACCTGCGTCGGTCAAAGCGTTCAGCAAAGTAGATTTACCAACATTTGTGTAGCCAACAATCGCCGCCGAAAGCACGTTGTCCTTCTTGCGGCGTGCGCGGTGAAGCTCACGTCTGCGTTCAAGTTCTTTCAGCTCAGCTTCAAGAGACTCAATACGTCTGCGGATGTGACGCTTGTCTGTTTCAAGCTTGGACTCACCGGGACCACGTGTACCGATACCGCCGCCAAGACGTGACAGTTCAATACCCTTGCCCGCGAGACGGGGCAGACGGTATTTCTGCTGTGCAAGCTCAACCTGCAAGCGGCCTTCCTTAGTCAGCGCACGCTGTGCGAAAATGTCAAGAATAAGAGTGGTGCGGTCTATAACACGGATATCGAGAATACGCTCAATGTTACGAGTCTGATTTGCGGTAAGCTCGCAGTCGAAAATGATGAGGTTTGTCTGTAAGGCCTCCGCCTCCTCAACAAGCTGTTCAAGACGTCCCGAGCCGATAACGGTTGCACTGTCGCAGGCTGGGCGTTTCTGAATAACCCTTCCCACAACCTCAACTCCCGCCGTGGCGGAAAGCTCCTCAAGCTCATCAAGAGAACGTTCAGCATCAAATTCCCCCGTGTCAGCGGAAACCAGCACCGCACGGGTGATGATTTCAGTTGTATTTTCAGTCATAATATCACCTCAATTCGGAATGCGTAATGCGGAATTAAAACAAATGCGAACGCATTTGTTTACGGGTTTTTGCGTTGCAAAAACCCGTGGTTTCATAAACAGATT
>JAZSHA010000227.1:0-2158 GCA_045533025.1 Oscillospiraceae bacterium | reverse complement strand
TTTGCAAATGTAGGAACAGACATTATGCCGACGGAGGAACGTGGCAAGATAGGTTCTGTCAAGCCGACAGGCTGGAAAACTACCAAGTATGACAGCATTGACGGCAAATATTTGTACAACCGCTGTCACCTCATCGGCTATCAGCTTACGGGCGAAAACGCAAACGAGGAAAACCTCATCACAGGCACACGTTATATGAACACCGAGGGTATGCTCCCGTTTGAGAACAAGGTTGCTGACTATATTGAGGAAACGGGAAACCACGTTCTTTACAGAGTCACACCGATTTTCAAGGGCAACAACCTCCTTGCAAGCGGTGTTCAGATGGAGGCGTACTCTGTCGAGGACAAGGGCAAGGGTATCTGCTTCAATGTTTACTGCTACAACGTTCAGCCCGGAATTGATATTGACTACACAGACGGCAGCAGCGAGCTTGCAGACGATACAATCACCTCAATCAAGCTTAATTACAGCAAGTACACACTGACCGTCGGATACGCAAAAACGCTGAAAGCGACGGTTACACCCGACAATGCGAAGAACAGCAAAATCACTTGGTATTCAAGCAATAACAAGGTTGCAACCGTAAACAGCAAGGGCAAGGTTGTTGCGAAAAAGGCTGGTACGGTTACGATTACCGCAAAGACAGAAAACGGACTCAAAGCCAAGTGTAAAATCACTGTCAAGGCGAAAGAAAGCAGTACGGTTACAACAAAGCCGTCAGCGACACCGTCTAATGTTACTTATGTGCTGAATACGAACACGGGAAAGTTCCACGTCCCTACCTGTTCCTCTGCTGATGATATTAAGGCAGAGAACAGACAAGATGTAAACTGGAGCCGTGACAAAGTGATTTCAGAGGGATATGTTCCCTGCAAACGATGTGATCCATAAAATTAAACCTCGGCAAAAGCGTGAAGCTAAAGCCGAGGTTTTTTGTGTATAAGCTTGATGATTTATTGTTTTGCAGGAATATTTGTGATATAATAAGCATGAAAGATTTTAGTGTGAGGCTGATAAAATGGATAAGTACGAATTTCTGAAATTATGCGGCGACTACGGCGGAGTTACAAGAGAACTGTATATTGATTGCGGTCAAGATATTATCGATACATATAAACGTCTGATTGACAATGAGGAAATAACCTTGTTTCACGGCTTCTATTGTCTTGTTTCAAGCAGACAACACGGTGAAACTTATGCATTGGTTCCATACACGGGAACTCAGCAGGAACTTCAGAATGACCCTGCCTTTAAGGAATACCACTCCTGGAGGGCGCTGGCAGAGAGAAAAGAATGTGACAGCTGTGGTAAAGTGTATTTTTCAGCAGGTGATGATTGGTGTCCATATTGTAAATGATGAAAACGGTAAACTTATAAAGGTAAAGGCAAGGGATTTACTGCCGTTTGCGTGGCAGTTTGTTGTCTGCCGAAATTTTTAATAGGAGGCAAAAATGGATAAAATCAGTATTTCTCCCGACTGGGTATTCAGTCCCCAGCCTATGTATATTATCGGTACAAAAAATGAGGACGGAACACCGAATTTCTGTATCATTACATGGCTTGGATTTTCATTTGATAACGGTCCCTGCCTTATGATGACAGTAGGTGGAATAAAGCTGACCAAAACAAACATACTTCGTGAAAAGAAGTTCTCTGCAAATATGATTACTGAGGACAACCTTTGGTTAGCGGATTATTTTGGCTGCACAAACGGCGAGGACGGAGAGAAAAATGCTGTTCCGTATGGTTATAAATGGGGCAATACTGTTGATGTGCCGATAATTGATGAATGCCATTGGTCGTATGAATGTGAGGTTACAAAGGTAATTGAGCTTGACGGTTCGCATTTGTTTTTAGCGGCAATCAAGAATATACAGATAGACAAAGAGTATGCAGGTATGGATATGAAAAAGATTGACTTAACGAAAATCCACCCTGCAATCTATGCGCCGTATAATTATTTTTCCATAGGTGATAAGTTAGGCGAAATGGGCGAGTGGGAAAAGCATTTGATGAGTGAATAGAATTTAGGTGCATATCGATGTGATATGCACCTGTTTTTGTTTCAATTAAACGATTGCCTACTTCACGAACTGGATGGAACATTCGGTTGAAGGCGTGCTGAGTTACATCGGAATATTTGCAGCAATATTTG
>JAZSHA010000027.1:0-4919 GCA_045533025.1 Oscillospiraceae bacterium | reverse complement strand
GACCGCCTGAAAGACGCTGCACAGTACGCTTTTCAAAGCCAACGAGGTTAACAAGCTTGAGCATTTCAGCAACACGCTTATTGATTTCCTTTTCGGGAACTTTCTGGACACGAAGACCGAAAGCTATATTTTCATATACGTTAAGATGCGGGAAAAGTGCATATCTCTGGAAAACAGTATTTACATTACGCTTATATGGCGGAAGTCCGTTGATTTCCTTTCCGTCAAACATAACTGTACCGCTATCGGGATTGATAAAACCACCGATAATACGAAGTGTAGTTGTTTTACCACAGCCTGAGGGACCGAGGAGAGTTACAAACTCCTTATCCTTAATATTAAGATTGATTTTGTCAAGTATTCTTTCTCCGTCAAATTCAACCACAATATCCTTTAATTCTACAATATTGTTCAATTCCCCAGCTTCCTTTCATATCTTAATTTGTATTAAAGACATACAATTTATACTTTAACCTATTATAGCAAAAAAGTCAATATATTTCTATGAATTTTTTCATATATCGACATAAATTTTACAGTAAAAAACACCTCTGCAATTTATACAGAGGTGTAAAGTTACTTTACTTCATACATCATTTTCAAGCGCTGTGCTTCATTTGTTGTGAAGCCTAATTTTTCATAAAACGGCATTTTGTCAGGTACAGCCGCAAGTTCAACAAATACCTTCGTACCTTTTATACCATTATCATTCACAAATTTCAGCAATTCATTGATAAGCGTTCTGCCTATTCCTTTTCCCTGATATTCGGGACAGACAACCACATCTTTGATATAATAACATAGTCCCATATCGCCTATCATTCTTGCCATCGCGATTACTTTGTCGCCGTCATAAATGGATACTCTGAAAATGGAGTGCTGCATTGCAAGCTTTGTTTGTTCCAAGGACGGTGCGCCGCCCCATACGCTTTCCCAAAGGGATATAAATTCTTCGGCGGTGAGTTCGTTGTATTTTATTGTTATGTTGTTCATTATATCACGTCCTTTATGCAAATTCAATCAAGGACACTCCTGCTTTTACAAGAGTGTCCTTTAAAATTATTCCTCAAAAAATGCACTGAAAGCCTTATATGTCATATAAACGTCTGTCTTTGCAACAACCTCATATGGGGCGTGCATTGCAAGAACAGGTACGCCTACGTCAATTACGTCCATATTCATATTAGCGAGGTATGCAGCTACTGTTCCGCCGCCGCCAAGGTCAACCTTACCAAGCTCGCCTGTCTGCCAGATGATATCATTCTTTTCCATAAGTGCACGGACTCTGCCCACAAATTCAGCAGAAGCATCAGAAGTGCCAGACTTGCCTCTTGCACCTGTGAACTTTGTTACTACAACTCCGTAGTTAAGAAATGCTGCATTTCTTCTTTCCACAACGTCAGGGAAAGTCGGGTCGAATGCTGCATTAACATCAGCAGAAAGGCACTCTGTATTGGAAATGAGAGTTCTGCCCTTTACACCAAAGCTTTCTGCAAGGTCATAAAGGAAGTTCTCAAGATATGCAGAACAAAGACCTGTATTGCCGTCACTGCCTGTTTCTTCCTTATCAGTAAGGCATACTACTGCTGTCTTATTAACTTTATCACAGCCAAGGATTGCTTCAAGTGCTGTATATGCGCATACTCTGTCATCGTGACCGTATGCGCCGATAAGGCTTCTGTCAAAGCCGATATCCTTTGCCTTGAATGCAGGCACCATTTCAAATTCTGCGGAAAGGAAGTCGGACTCAATCATACCGTATTTTTCGTTGAGAATAGAGAGGATATTCAGCTTTACCTTTTCGCTGATATCGTCGTCACGGAAAGGTCTTGAACCAACGATTACATTAAGCTCCTCACCCTTGATACCTTCGTTGAGAGTACGCTTAACCTGTTCCTGTGCAAGGTGTGGGAGAAGGTCGCTGATAAAGAATACAGGGTCATTTTCGTCCTCGCCGATACAGATTGTAACCTTTGTGCCGTCCTTCTTTACGGCTACACCGTGGAGAGAAAGCGGAATTGTTGCCCACTGGTACTTTTTGATACCGCCATAATAGTGAGTCTTGAAAAGAGCAACCTCGTTATCCTCATAGAGTGGGTTCTGCTTAAGGTCAATTCTTGGTGAGTCGATATGAGCAGCAGCGAGATGAACACCGTTTTCAATAGGTTCGTTACCGATTACAGCAAGGATAATTGCCTTACCCCTGTTATTATAGTAAATCTTATCCCCAGCTTTGAGGGACATACCCTGCTTGTACTCAACAAATCCCTCTTCCTTTGCACGGGCAATTGTTGTTACAACAGCTTCACGCTCTGTTTTGGCACTGTCAAGAAAGCCCTTATAGCTTTCACAGAAATCATCGCAAGCGGCAATTTCTGAGTCTGACATAATAAGACCTGCGTGCTTACGTTCCATAAAAAGCTGTTCTTTAAGAAGAGCAGCAGCTGATTTTTCCTTTGACATTCAAATCAATCCTTTCATTATTTATCACTTTCATACAAATTAGTATATCCTTCATAAGCTTTCATAACCTTGCTGACGTAATGTGCTGTTGTACTTGAAGGAATTTTATCAAGTGTTTTTCCGTCTGAGCTGTATGCTTTATCCTTTAGCCAGTCATTTACGCTTCCTCGTCCCGAATGATAAGCGGCAACAGCTGTTTCAACATCACTGTATTCTTCATATAGCAGCATTACAAGATAGCTTCCATACTCAATGTTATATTCGGGTGAATACATATCATCATAACTGACTTCACGTTCATCTTCCATACGGAATTTCACCCACTCAAAGGCGTCCTCCATAAGCTGCATAAGACCTCGTGCACCAACGTCGGATTCAGCATTCGGTTCAAAGTTACTTTCAGTCTTTATTACAGCGTAAATCAGATACTTGTCTATTCCCGTTTCGTATGCGGCTTTTTCAACAAAGCTGCCATACTTTATCGGATATATATATTTTTTGCATATATTCTCAGCATTGCATATTCCGATTGCCGCCACAGCCAAAAACAAAATCAACAAGAAACTACCGAGCTTCTTCCGCATTATAATACTCCTTAATCTTCTCGGCAACTTCTTTTGCCTTTTCTATAAGCTCATCAACAGATTTATTATTCTTGATAATAAAATCCGAATGATTTATAAAGAAACGCTCTGTGTGCTGCGACGAGAACCGCTGCTTAATTTGCTCAGGGGTAATCCCATCACGTTCAGCTATTCTTGCTGTACGATTTTTTTCTGTAGCTGTAACGCTTATAATAAGGTTACAAAAATCATCTGCACGGCTTTCAAAAAGCGACGGTGCATCAAGAAGCACAAATTTGCAATTTTCTTCACTTAACTTCTTTATTTTATTCAGAATTTCAGAGGTTATGTATGGATAGCTGATTGCATTAAGCTGTTTAAGCATTTCTTTATCATTAAAAACAATATCCGCAAGCTTCTGTCTATTTAAAGTTCCACCTTCCCGTAAAATTTCAGAACCGAAGCATTCTGCAAGTTCATCAAGACAAGGCATACCCTTTTCCATTATCTGACGTGCAATTTTATCAGCATTTATTATTGCAAATCCTTTTTCTTCAAAGACACGGCAGACAGTAGTTTTCCCTGCTCCGCTTTGTCCCGTAAGACCTATTACAGCTATATCGGCTGTTTCACACATTTTTGTCCAATTCCCCTTCCATTGCTCTTTATTACAATGTTATTATTTCAAATCCTGCAGCTCTCAGCAAACGGTTATAAACTGCTAATCCCACGCCGCTTGTTAAAGGACACCGTGCATAAACCTGCTTTGCACCTATATCATCAAATTCACGAAGAACAGCAAAAATCCTTGCTGCCTGTTCTTCAGAAGTATCTCCATAAGGGATACACGGTATTCTGCATTTAGTTTTATCACTATCAAAAGGCATTGCGTAAACACCGTTTCCGCCGTGGCTGTTTACATAATCAATATACTGCTCACAGCTTCCGCTGATTATTGTTACATTAGCTTTCGGAGAATAATGCTTGTACTTCATACCCGGAGAGCGCACCTGTTCACCCTCTACAGCAGCCTCGGTAATATGTCTATCACAGATTACTTCTGCAAACTCTGAAAGTTCATCTGCTGAGATAAACCCAGGTCTTAAAAGACGAATTTTTCCTTCCTCAAAGGAAATAACGGTACTTTCCACGCCTACAGGACAGCTACCTCCGTCAACAACAGCAGGAATTCTGCTATGCATATCGTTCACAACGTGCATTGCTGTTGTAGGGCTTGGGCTACCTGAAAGATTTGCAGACGGAGCAGCGAGAGCTTTTCCGCTTGCTAGTATAAGCTTTCGTGCTGCAGGGTGATACGGTATTCTTATACCGACAGTATCAAGACCTGCACTTGTAACATCAGGAATTCTGTCTTTTTTGGGAAGCACCATTGTAAGCGGTCCCGGACAGAATTTTTCAGCAAGCCTATATGCAAGCTGTGGTACATCGTGCACATATTCTTCAAGCTGAGCAATATCTGCAATATGGACAATCAGAGGATTATCCTGCGGTCTTCCTTTTGCTTCAAATATTCTTTTTACCGCTTCTTCATTTTCAGCATCGGCTGCAAGTCCATATACAGTTTCGGTAGGAATTCCCACAACTTCGCCACCTGCAAGAAGCTTTGCAGCATATTCTATATCACGCTCAGAAGTGCTGAGCAATTTCGTTTTATAGGTCATTTTTACATCTCTTCCTGTTCGGAAAGCTTTGCAGCCTGGTCTGCGGTTGCAAGAGCATCAACTATTTCATCAATATTACCATTCAAAATATATTCAAGTCGATACAAAGTAAGACTAATTCTATGATCTGTAACACGACTTTCGGGGAAATTATATGTTCTGATACGTTCAGAACGGTTACCAGTACCAACCTGTGATTTTCTTTCAGAGG
>JAZSHA010000192.1:0-3616 GCA_045533025.1 Oscillospiraceae bacterium | reverse complement strand
CTCTTGATAATGTTCAGCACGTTGGTTGTCTTTGCCGCAACAATTTCCTCACGGGTAGGCAAATCCTTGCGCTGAATGAAAGCCTTGATATACTTTGCAACCTCCATCAGCTCTGTAACCTGACGTCTGCCGCTTGCAATGGTGTACGCAACACCCGTCTTGCCTGCACGTCCTGTTCTTCCGATACGGTGAATATAGTATTCGTTGTCCTGAGGGATATCGTAGTTGAACACGGCGTCAACGTCGTCAACGTCAATACCTCTCGCCGCAACGTCTGTCGCAATGAGAATGTTCAGCCTGCCGCTCTTGAATGCGTTCAGCACCTGAGTACGGCTCTGCTGTTTCATATCACCGTGGAGACCTGCCGCCTTGAAGCCCTTTGAAACAAGCTGCTCCGTAAGCTCGTCAACCATACGCTTTGTGTTGCAGAAAACCATAGAAAGCTTCGGCTCGTAAGCAAGAAGAAGGGTCTGCAAAGCGTCTGTCTTTCTGCCCATAGGCACTTCAAAAAAGAACTGCTCCACGCTGTCAACGGTACGGGATTTCTGCTCAACACCAACCACCACAGGGTCACGCTGATACTGTTCGGTGATAGCCATAATCGGCTCAGGCATTGTTGCGCTGAACAGCACTGTCTGACGGTTTTCGGGAACATAGCCGAGAATAAGCTCAATGTCCTCACGGAAACCCATATTCAGCATTTCGTCAGCCTCATCAAGAATGATGGTGCTGAGATTGTCCAGCTTTAAAGTCTTGCGGTTGATGTGGTCCATAACACGTCCCGGAGTACCAACAACAATGTTTACCCCACGCTTCAGACGCATAATCTGACGTTCAATGTCAGCACCGCCGTACACCGCACAGGTGCGTACCCAAGGCATATGCGCCGCAAATTTGTCCAGCTCGTCGCACGCCTGCATTGCAAGCTCACGTGTGGGACAAAGAATAAGCACACGTACAGTGTTTCTGTCGCCCTTGCCAATCATAGACACCGCAGGTATGCCAAAAGCGGCAGTTTTGCCCGTGCCCGTGTGGGAGCGCCCTATAACGTCCCTGCCCTCAAGAAGCAGAGGAATGGTTTTTGCCTGAATTTCAGTGGCTTCCTCGAATCCGATTTCGTCAACAGCCCTGACGATTTCCTCGGGAAGTCCAAGCTCGCTGAATAACATAATATATAAGTTCCTTTCAAGGTTATTTGCATTTAATACTCTTAAAATACATAGAAATTTATTATAACATACCCCAAAAAGTTTGTCAATCAAAACAGCAGGAATGAAAATTGGATTATGACGAGGCATTGCAGAAATCTATTGAGGGAGACCCTTTTGAAAAAGGGTCCTCCCTCAAACTCCCTCCCTAAAACTTCCAATGTAATTTTGCATATAGGGCTAAAGCCCTATATGGAAAATTAGACTAAAAGTCTTTGGAAAGGGGTCTGGGGAAGAACCTTTCCTCAGAAAGGTTTTCCCCAGTGGGTCTCCGCAATCTCTCCTCAAAATTCAATTTACATTTCAGCTGGTTTGGTTAAACTCCCCTTGATTTTTTTGTTTAAAAGTGGTAAAATAGGTATGTATATTTAATTTGAGTTGAAAGGAAATTTATTATGATAGTTAAACCAAAAATCCGTGGCTTTATATGCACAACTGCTCACCCTGACGGCTGTAAGGCTATTGTCAAGGAGCAGATTGACTATGTTAAAAAATGCGGCAAGATTGACGGTCCTAAGAAAGTGCTTGTAATCGGTGCTTCTATGGGTTACGGACTTGCTTCGAGAATTTCTGCGGCTTTCGGCAGCGGTGCTTCAACAATCGGTGTTATCTTCGACAAGCAGGGCACTGAAACAAAGCCTGGTTCTGCTGGCTGGTACAACACCTCCGCTTTTGAGGAATACGCAAAGGCTGAGGGTCTTTACGCAAAGACAATCAACGGCGACGCGTTCTCCTCCGCTGTAAAGGACGAAACAATCGCTCTTATCAAGAAGGATTTCGGTAAGGTTGATATGGTTGTTTACAGCCTTGCTGCTCCGAGAAGAACAACTTCTGACGGTACAGTTTACAGCTCCGTTCTGAAAACTGTAGGCGGCGACTTCACAAACAAGTCTATCGACGTCAAGACAGGCGCTGTATCAAACGTTACAATCACACCTGCTACTGAGCAGGAAATCCACGCTACCGTAAAAGTAATGGGCGGCGAGGACTGGAAGGAATGGATTGGTGCACTCAAGGCTGCTGACGCTATCGAGGACGGCGCAGTAACAGTTGCTTACTCCTACATTGGCCCTGAGGTTACTCACCCTATCTACAAGGACGGCTCTATCGGACGTGCAAAGGCTCACCTTGCTGAAACTGCAAAGGTAATTACAAAGTCAATTGACGGCGTATCCGCTTACGTTTCTGTCAACAAGGCTCTCGATACACAGTCAAGCTCTGCTATTCCGATTGTTCCCCTCTACATTTCAATTCTCTACAAGGTTATGAAGGAAATGAACATTCACGAGGGCTGTATTGAGCAGATGCAGAGAATGTTCGCTGAAAAGATTTACGGCGGTGAGGTAAAGGTTGACGCTGAAAATCTTATCCGTCTTGACGACTGGGAAATGCGTGAGGATGTGCAGGCTAAGGTTGCTGAGGCGTGGGATAAAATCAATGCTGAAAACCTTAACGAGCTTGCTGATATTGACGGCTACAACAAGGATTTCATCAAGCTTTTCGGCTTTGAGGCTGAGGGCGTGGACTACGAGGCTGAAACCGACACGGCTGTTGGCATTGCAAGCCTTGAATAAAATTAATAGGAGTTACTAATTTACTATGGATAAAATTTCTGAACAGCTTTTTGCTTATATCGACAGCCATACAGAAGATATGATTTCCGATTTGGCACGTCTTATCCGTATCCCGTCCGTCAAGGGCGAAGCTGAGGAAAACGCTCCTTTCGGAAAAGAGCCTGCAAGGGCACTTGATGAGGTGCTGAAAATCTGCGAGGAAGCAGGTCTTTCGGTGCGTAACATTGATAATTATGTTGGTACAGCTGATTTTTACGAAGCTGATACACTCCCTGAGCTTGGCGTGCTGAGCCATATGGACGTTGTACCCGTTGGCGGCGGCTGGAGCGTACCTCCGTTTGAACTTACTCAGAAGGACGGCAAGCTTCTCGGACGCGGCACAATCGACGACAAGGGTCCTGCAATTGCGGCGCTTTATGCTGTAAAGGCAATCAAGGACAGCGGCATCAAGCTTTCCAAGAATGTGCGTCTTGTTTTTGGTACGGACGAGGAATGCGGCTCGGGTGACCTTGAATATTATCTGAAAAAGGAAAAGCTTCCTGAAATGCTGTTTACTCCTGACGGAAGCTACCCTGTTATCAATGCTGAAAAGGGTCTGATGAGAGCTTCTTATACAGGTGCAATCTCCGAGAAAATCGTAAGCATCAAGGGCGGCACGGTTGTAAATGCCGTCCCCGAATATGCGGAGGCAGTTCTTGCAGGTGTAACTGTTGATGCTGCAAAATACAGCTTTGAGGGCGTAACTCTTACAGCAGAGACTTGCGGCGAAAATGTGAAGCTTATTGCTAATGGAAAGAGCGCACACGCTTCTCTCCCTGAGGGAGGAAAGAACGC
>JAZSHA010000090.1:0-32174 GCA_045533025.1 Oscillospiraceae bacterium | reverse complement strand
CTTCCTGAGTCAAATCCTCTGCATCTGCATACTCTGAAGAAAAAAAACAGGCTCTTTTTCTCACCAACCGTAGGTAACGTGAAATGAGAACAGAAACAGCGTTTCTGCCAAACTTGCTGTCACGTTCATCACGATAAACAGCAACAAGCTCGTTATCACTCATTGGATTAAGCACATCAAAATCGGAGCTATTCATTTCTGAACCAACAAGGCTCATTTACTTCCCACCAATCTTAACGGACTTAAACGGACGCACTTCTGCAAATCACAATTACATTTTAACCACATTTCCGAGATTTGTCAAGGAAATTAAAAAAATTGTCATTTGTTTTTTTATTTTTTGTGAATAAAATCAATAACACCTCTTGCTTTTTAGTAAGTTTTACAGGCATTGTTACTACTTTAACATTCAAAATATACATTATGACAAAAGGACGCCAAAGCGCCCTTAATAACTATAGTTCACAATATTCTGCCCTGCCCTCGCTGAAAATATCACCGCCGCTGCAATCGTTGCAGACTGTAACGGGAAAGTTTTCAACATAAAGCTTCTTTACTGACTCACAGCCCAAGTCTTCAAAAGCAACTACCTCACAGCTTTTTATACAGCTTGCTGCAAGTGCACCAGCTCCGCCGATTGCACAGAAATACACGGCACTATTCCGCACAACTGCGTCACGGACAGCCTGATTTCGTTCACCTTTGCCTATCATTGCACAAAGTCCATTATCAAGGAGTCTTGGTGCAAATTTATCCATTCTGCCAGATGTTGTCGGGCCGCAGGAACCGATTGGCTTTCCTTCAGGTGCAGGAGTTGGACCTGCATAATAAATAACAGCATTTTCAATTTCAATCGGAAGCTTTTTTCCCTCGTCCATAAGGGCATTGAAACGCTTATGTGCAGCGTCACGAGCTGTATATACCGTACCTGTTAAAAGAACCTTGTCACCGATTTTAAGCTTCGGGCAGTAGTTTCTCAGCTCCGAAGCATTAATTTCATAAGTCTCCGCCATATTTTCCCCTTCTAATAGTTAATGCTTAACCGACCGAAATCGGTTAAGCATAACAATACATTTTTATTTATACCTCTGGATTTGCTTCAGCAGCAGCAGCGAGATTTTCAAGCTCGCTCATATCAAATCCTGCAAAAGCAGGCTTTGCAACAGGCTTTTCTTCTGCCTTAGGTGCTTCTTCAACAGCAGGAGCTGGTGCTGGAGCAGGAGCTGGTGCTGGAGCAGGCTTTGCAGCAGGTGCAGAAGCAACAGGTGCACCGCCCTTCTTTACAACACTCTGAGCGTTATCAAGCTGTGCCTTAGCTTCATCAAGTCTGGAAAGGCTCTCGCTGGAGAACATTTCAAGAACTTCCTTGAGCTTAACAACATTTTCATCAATCTCAGCGATTTCTTCTTCAACCTGCTTTCTGATTTTATCAGCAGCAGCACGCATTTCGGAGCTCTTATCCTCAGCGTCGGAAAGAATCTTAGAAGCCTTTTCATCAGCATTCTTAACGATTGTGGAAGCCTTGCCGTTAGCATCATCAACAACCTGATTAGCAAGCTTCTTAGCGTCTTCATCCATCTTACGGGCATTTTCCTTAGCCTGTGTAACGATTGTATTGGCAGTTTTCTGAGCCTCAAGGAATACGTTGCTGAGGTCCATAGCGCTGCTTTCACCGCTACCAGAAGCAGCCTTATTCTTAGCCTCCTGAAGCTGATCTTCGAGTTCAGCATTCTGAGCCTTAAGAGCCTCAATTTCCTTATCCTTATTAGCAAGGTCGTCTTCCATAGTCTTCATCTGAAGCTTAAGGGAGTCATTATTAGTCTGAAGCTCAGTAATCTTAGCCTTATCAGCAGCAAGAAGCTCTTCATACTTTTCACTGTTATCACCTGCGCCGCCTGCACTTTCAAGCAGAGCCTTCTTTTCATCGTGTTCAGCCTCGAGTGTATAAATCTTGGTATTTAATTCGTCAACATAAGCAAGAACGTCTTTTTTATCAAATCCGCCAAAGCTTACCGTTTTGAGGAAACCTGTACCATCCATTGTGAATACCTCCAAAAACCAGATATTTTTTTAGTGTGTATTTATCAAATTTACACTTGAACACAATAAAATTATATCATACAATTAAAAATTTCACAAGTGTATTTACGAAAATTAGTACACAAAAAATAATCTAAATTTTTAGTGATTTATAATAATTTTATTAACTGAATTCACAATTGCAAATAGCTTAAAGGTTTTCGGTATTTTCCTTCTCAACACAGTTTTTTATTTTTTCTATGAGCTCCAAAATATAAAATCTGCACTCATAGCTTTCGGGATTGCTCAGCATTTTGATTTCTTCAACTGTAAAAACATCGCTATACTCAGAAAGCTCCTCAGCTGTTTCAGCAGCAACAGGAATACATAGCGGTGGGAACATTACACACCACCAGTTTTTACCTTTAGCTTCTCCGATAGTAATTCTCATCGCTGAATATTCACCTGCGGGGACGGTAGCTGCTCCGTAAACACGTTCATCAAAGTACATTTCCGTTACCTCACAATTTACGCTGTAATCGGAGCCGTTTTCGGAAAGAGTCTGTTCTGCCACCATTTGAATTTCGTCCATATTTTCATTTGCAACAGCAGCAGACTGCTCAGCATTTTCGCAGTTTTCAAATAGATAAGAGCAATTTTCAAGGACAGCATCACGTACCTTCAGCTTTAGTGACTGGTCAGCTTCGCTGTCAGAATTGGCAAGGATATGAAGTCGGAACAGCTTATCTGTTATGCCGTCATAGTCTTCGGCAAAACCGCAGAAGCCTGCGCTGAACACTGAAATAATCATTCCTATAAGCATTGCAAGTTCAATTTTTTTCATTAAGTACAACCTCTCTTTCGGTACAGGAATTATTGCACAGAAAAGGATAATTTATACACTTGAAAAATAAAAATGCAAAAACCCTTGACAAATGAAACAAAAAGCGATATAATAATTAAGCACTTATGGTGCGCTATCTTAGCTCAGTTGGTAGAGCACATCCTTGGTAAGGATGAGGTCGTCGGTTCAAATCCGATAGATAGCTCCATTTAGAAAGCCGTCCCCGAGTCTGCATAGGGGGCGGTTCTTCTATCGGTATACGTTTTACGACGGCTCAGCCGTCTTTTTTTATTTTCTGCAGATTATTGATTTTAGTTCATCTTCAAGCTGTTCAGCAATGCTACTGACTTTATTGAAATCCATTGCACTTATATAGTATGCTTCAAGCTTGTCGTGCTCCGATTTTGCATTAGCAAGTGCCGCAGCAGCTTCGTCACGCAAATCTTTGATTGCACTCTCATTGAATTTAAGTCTCATTTTGCGCTGACGGACAATACTTTTATCATAAAAGCGTTTGAAATTAACAGGCTGTTTTTCGTGAACACTAAGTCCATTTATCGGACTTGCTGTAAGAAACGCAACTTTCAGCTCGGGAATGAAGATATGTTCAAATTTGCTGCCGCTTAAAATTGTAATCAAGCTCACACAAACATTATAACCTTTTTCAGCTGCGATTTCGGAAAAACTTCTGAGGAACACCTCAGAGCCCTCAAACAGATTATCGTTGAGCATATATATAGTATAGTTTTTTGGTATATTGGTCACATACCCTTTCGGCGTCAGGGCTGACAGCTGACGATATATTATAACACCTTCTTCATGCTCCTGCTTTTTGGGGAGTATTTTTTTTGCCAGCCTTTCAATAAAGCCTTCAAGCTTTTCGGTATTCAGTGCAAGCTTCCCTACCTGCGCTGTATCTTCGGCAACAGCAGAAAGTGCTGTTACATAACGTCTGCACATTCCATGGTGGTGGAGATAGTCGGTTGTTGCAGATATAATTTTGGATTTATTTTTACGCAGAAGTGCTGTATCCCAACAGCTGCCCAAATCAACAAGTTGCTGAACTGCACCAGGGTATTCGGGGTCAAAGGTATGGGGCGCTGTTCCGTCAACGAAAGCTACCTTGCTTTCGGTAAAGACAACCGCATCAAGCGAGTCGGGATCGCTGGAACAGTAATAAATCTCTTTTTCTGTGTCAGGAAATCGACTTACGAGTTTTTTCATCAGAGAAGATTTACCTGTTCCAGGTCCCCCTTTGATTATGTAGGTGCGATAATCGGTATCGAAAATTGTATCTCCGAAGCGTGTTTTAAAGCCTGTGGGTGAGGTTCCGCCGAGAAAATAATAATGATTTTCCATTTAATCAACTCCATTCTGAAACTGATTTATAATATGTAAATTTATTGATTTTGGTGAAATATTATAGTTTGTCAAGAACGTTGCAAACATCAACAATTTATTTGGATAAAGTGACAAAATTTCAATTACCTCTTTATTTTCTGGAAAATGTATGTTATAATAATGAACAATATTTTAATTCGTTTACAAAGGAATGATTATATGACCGCATACAGCCGTGAACTTTGGAAATCAATTATGGAACGCACTGCTAAAAATCTTGAAGCAAACAATATGAAATGCTATATTGCTGACACTAAGGAAGATGTTGTTCCGCTTATCAAGGAAATTATGCAGGAGGGTGACACTGTTGCCTGCGGAGGTTCAATGACTCTTGCTGAATGCGGTGTTACTGAGCTTCTGAAGTCTGGCGCTTACAACTATCTTGACAGAGACGGCAAGACTGGTGATGGGCTTCAGGCTGTATTCAGAGGTGCATTTTCTGCTGATTGCTATCTTTCAAGTGCAAATGCAATTACCGAAAACGGTGAGCTTTACAATGTCGACGGAAACAGCAACCGTGTTGCGGCAATTTGCTTTGGTCCGAAATCTGTTATTATTGTTGCGGGCAGAAACAAAATCGTACGTTCTCTTGATGATGCGATTGTTCGTGTAAAGAGAATTGCTGCTCCGATGAACACTGCACGTCTCGGCTGTGAAACCTACTGTAACAGCAAGGGCGAATGTATGTCTCTTGCTTCGGGAGGTAACTGTATGACGGACGGCTGCAAGAGTACTTCAAGAATTTGCTGTTCCTATGTTGTTACCGCTCAGCAGCGTATCAAAGACAGAATTAAGGTTATTCTTGTAAACGAGGAGCTTGGCTTCTAAAAACTCACATTATATGCTTCAAGGGTTATATTTTTTAGTGTATATACTGCACCAACTCTAATTTTTATATGAATTTATCTAAAAAAAATTAATTGCAAAGTGCGTGCTGATAATATATAATATAATCAACACAAGGAACAAAACCCTTGACTCTCTCTTAAAATATTTTTTATTAAGAAAACGGGCATTTTAAATGCTCGTTTTTATTTTTTTAGGAAAAGCTAAAGTTACGGAAGTTTCTGCCGATAAATAATTTGTAAAGATTTTTTTAAAAAAACTGTTGAAATTTGAAAAGTGATGTGCTATAATGATTATGAAGGATTATAGTTATTTTTAAGGAGCTTCTATTTATTATGGCCGAACTTATTTACAATGAGCAGGGGCGCTTGCTTTTCACTGAGGAGATGCGTAAGGAATACACCATTCTTATTCCGCAGATGCTCCCTATCCACTTTACTCTGCTTGAAAAGATTTTCAACAATCACGGCTATAAGGTGAAGCTGCTGACTTCCACTGGAAGAAAAATCATTGACGAGGGTCTGAGAAACGTTCACAATGACACCTGTTACCCTGCATTGCTGGTTATCGGTCAGATGATGGACGCTCTCAAGTCGGGTGAATATGACCTGAACAAGACTGCTCTTATGATTACTCAGACTGGCGGCGGTTGCCGTGCTTCAAACTATATCAATCTTCTGAGAAAGGCACTGAAAAATAATGGAATGGCTCACGTTCCTGTTGTTTCACTGAACCTTTCAAATATGGAAAAGAACCCCGGATTTAGTCTTTCGGCAGGCTTGCTGTTCGACCTTATTATTGCTATCTGCTATGCGGATACGCTGATGTGGGTCGGCAATCAGGTTCGTCCTTATGAAAACAACAAGGGTGACACCGACAAGCTTATTGACAAATGGGTTGATGAGCTTATGGCAAGGGGCTTTTCCATTCCAGCGTTTAACAAGACTATCCGTGAAATTCTTGCGGATTTTGAGAAAATTCCTTACACCAAGTCCGAAAAGGTCAAGGTTGGTATTGTCGGTGAGATTTACATTAAATACGCTCCTCTCGGCAACAACTGTTTAGAGGAATTTCTCCGTGGTGAGGATGTTGAGGTTGTTGTTCCGGGCTTGCTGGACTTCATTCTCTTTATGTGCGACCACCATATTGTTGACACTCAGATTTATCACGTCAGATACAAGAAATACATCGGTTCAGGTGCACTGAAGCTGTTCCTGAAAAAGATGCAGAATACTATTATAAAAAATGTTGAAAAGACTCGCTTCAATCCGCCTGCTCATTTTGAGGACACTAAGAAAAATGTTCTCCCCTATGTTTCACCTGCCAATAAGATGGGTGAAGGCTGGCTGCTGACGGCGGAAATGGTTGAACTTGTTCACAGCGGTGTGAAAAATATTGTTTGTGCACAGCCTTTTGGTTGTCTGCCGAACCACATTGTCGGCAAGGGTATGATAAGAAAAATCCGTGCCGTTCACCCAGACGCAAATATTGTAGCAATTGACTACGACCCAGGTGCTACAAAGGTTAATCAGGAAAATCGTATCAAGCTTATGCTTTCGACTGCCAAAACAAAGCTTGAAAAATAATAAAGAAAGGATGCGGTGCTATGTCTTTGTACGGAATTAATGCTTATACCTCAAATTCATATTACAGCTCTCTTCTTGCAGGTAAAAATCAGTCTCTTGCCGACTCTTTGTCTTCTTTCAATAAGAACGCTTCAAACAGCAACCTTTCCAATATGCTTAACGCTGTTAAGGTTGACGGCAACACTGACCTTCGTACTCTTGCAAGAACTGTTGACCTTGTTCGCTCAAGAAATTATCAGAAAAACCTTACTGAGGAATTCAGAAAGCAGTTTGCAGGCGAAAGTGAAGCTACTGCAAAGGACGAGCTCAAGCTTGCTGAAAGCTCCAAGCTCCTCAGCGAATATGCAGGCGCTCTTGCTTACAATGGCAATACCATTCAGGAGCCTGAACAGATGCTTGCTGCTGTAAAGGATTTTGCTGAAAGCTACAATGATACTCTTGACGGACTTCAGAAAACCGACAGCTTAAAGGCTCTTGAAAAGGGTGTTTCCCTTGTAAATACCACAAAGGCTTACGCTCGCACACTTTCAAGAATTGGTTTGAAGGTTGGAAGCGATAACCGTCTTACTGTTGATGAGGAACAGCTTAAAGAGGCTCAGCCTGAAACATTCCGTTCCCTTTTCTCGGGCAACTACTCTTACGCTAACAAAATTGCTGACAAGGCTTCTGATATCAGCCGTGCTGCTGATTTGAAGGCTCAGGTTACATATAATGTAAACGGTAATCTTGATTACTACAACAAAATGGCTGTAAGTATGATGTTTGATGACAAAATCTAAAATCTTCCCCGTATCGATGATACGGGGATTTTTTTATTGCATTTCTGTGAACAATATGGTATAATGGGTTTGACAAATTTATCGGAGGTCTGCTATGAATAATGAAGAAATTGTTTATAATCCTGAATTGCCGTTTGCTCACTATGATACGGGGCACGAAAGATATCTGAATTTCAAAACAGCTGTTTCGATTGGTACGGCTATAACTATTATTGCTTTTATACTCGGTTTTCTCAGCGTAATGTACAGCCCTGCTCCTATGGCATTTTTCTTTCTGACGGCTCTGCCGTTCACGCTGCTGGCACTGATCGGCTGTCACGCAAGACGTCCTAAGATGTGCCTATTTTCTTTACCACTTGCGCTTATTGCGGGAATTTCCGCAATTATAGGCGGTTCTGCATTTTCAATTTTCGGACTTGTAGCGTATATTGGTGCGGCTTTTTTTGTATTCAAGGCTGCAAATGACATTGCGGCTCTTGTTGCTATGAAGGAGCTTCCCGGCTATCCTGTATTTGATGCGGCACTTGACCAGGCTTCTTTTGCGGCAATGGACGAGATGGGTGCTGACGAGTTGTTTTCTGATGAACCGACTGTCTATGAGGAAGTACGTGGGAAGCGCTTTATTGAACCGCTTGAGCCTTCCGAGGATATGGAGGAAATTCTTACTGAGGGTACGGCTGTTGCGGCGCTTGAACAAAGTCAGTTTACGGCTTATGAAAATGAACTTGCAAAGGAAATTAACGATGTTCCCGAGGATTTGCGTGATGAGGTTGCAATGAGTTTGGGACACCTTGCACCTAATCTTGCTGAACAGGAAAAAGTTGCGGCGGAAGAACGTGAGGAAAATTCCGACCGTGCTTACGAAAAGATGATGAAGGTTCAGCAGGGCAAGAATAACACTGATATTTCCGATGTGGATTTGTTCGGATAAAATTTATGGGTACTCTGAAAAGAGTACCCATTTTTTGTTACGTATAAATTTTCTTGGCAATATCAACGGTTTCCTTTGCGTCCTTTGCATAGTAGTCGGCACCGATTTTTTCGGCATATTCGGGGGTAAGGACTGCTCCGCCTACTACGATTTTGCAGGGGACATTCTTTTCGTGAAGAAGCTTGATTGTGTCCTCCATTGCACCGAGGGTTGTGGTCATAAGTGCAGACAGACCCACAAGCTTTACGTTGTGGGAAACGGCCGCTTCAACAACTGTTTCGGGTGGGACGTCCTTGCCAAGGTCGATAACGTCAAAGCCGTAATTTTCAAGGAGCACCTTGACGATGTTCTTGCCGATATCGTGGATATCGCCCTTTACGGTTGCAAGGACAACCTTGCCTTTGCTTACGGTTTCGCCGCCTGCGGACATATGGGATTTGATTACCTCAAATGCAGCTTGTGCGACGTTTGCCGCCATAATAAGCTGTGGCAGGAAGATTTTTCCCTGCTCAAACTCTGCACCTGCTTTGTCAAGTGCGGGAATAAGCATATTGTCAACGATGTCCATTGTATCGTGGGTTTTCAGCAATTCCTCGGTAATTTTTGCGCCCTCGGATTTAAGTCCGTTTGCAATTGCTGTTGGCAGGTCGGTTACTCCGCTTTTCTGCTGAACGGGTGCGGCTGAGGTGCTGCTCATTGAGGTTGTCATACTGCTTTCGGCATAAGCGGCGATAAACTCACTTGCGTTTTCGTCGATGTTTGTCAGCAGCTTATATGCACGGACTGCACCTGTCATAAGTGCAGCGTTAGGGTTGATAATCGGCAGGTCAAGACCGTTTGTTAGAGCCATTTGCAGGAAGTTGCAGTTCACAAGCTCACGGTTCGGCAGACCGAATGAGATATTTGAAACACCGAGGACGGTTTTAAGACCGAGGTTGGTTTTTACTCTGTGGAGGGCATTGATTGTTTCCATAACGGCTTTCTGCTCAGCTGATGCGGTCAGGGTCAGGCAGTCGATGAAAACGTCCCTCTTCGGGATACCGATTTTCTGTGCGTAGTCGAGGATTTTTTCTGCAATTGCAAAGCGTCCGTCCGCTGTTTTCGGGATACCGCCTTCGTCGAGGGTGAGGCCAACAACTGCGGCACCGTACTTCTTAACGAGAGGGAGAATTGCTTCAAGTGAGCCTTCCTCACCGTTTACGGAGTTGACGATTGGCTTACCGTTGTAAATACGGAGTGCAGCTTCAAGTACATCGGGACGTGTTGAGTCAAGCTGTAACGGCAAATCTGTTACGGACTGGATTGCTTTGACAACCTTAACCATCATTTCCTTTTCGTCGATATCAGGCAGGCCCACATTTACGTCGAGAATATCTGCGCCTGCTTCAATCTGCTGGATAGCCTGATTGAGGATATAGTCGATATCTCCCCTTTTCAGCGCTTCCTTGAACAGCTTTTTGCCTGTCGGGTTGATACGCTCGCCGATAATTCTCGGCTGGTTGATTTCGACAGTTTTTGCAGGTGTACAAACTGCTGCTTCAAGCTGCACTTCGGGTTTGGTGTACTTCATACCATTAAGTTTATTTACAACTGCACGGATAAAGTCGGGGGTTGTTCCGCAACAGCCGCCCACAAGCTTTACGCCATATTTTACAAGGTTTACATAGCTTTCGGAAAACTCCTCGGGGGTTACGTCGTAGGTATTGGTTACGGGGTCAGGCAAACCTGCATTTGCTTTTACTACTATTGGCAAGGTTGTCCACTTGGAAAGCTCGGCAACAACAGGCTCAAGCTCTCTTGGTCCGAGGGAGCAATTTACGCCGATTGCGTCAACACCTAAACCTTCGAGAGTTATTGCCATTGAGGATATTGCACAGCCTGTGAAGGTACGCATATTCTGCTCAAATGTCATTGTACAAATTATAGGCAGGTCGCAGTTTTCCTTTGCGGCAAGGACTGCGGCTTTAAGTTCATAGAGGTCGGTCATTGTTTCGAATACAATAACATCTGCTTCCTTGCCTGCTTCAATCTGCTCACGAAAAATATCGTATGCTTCCTCGAAAGAGAGTGTTCCTGTTGGTTCGAGTAGTTGTCCGATTGGTCCGATATCGAGGGCAACAAGTGCCTTGTCACCTACTGCATTTTTTGCGTTTTCGATTGCAGCAGGGATAATTTCGGAAACAGATTTGCCTGTTTCAGCAAGCTTATAACGGTTTGCACCGAATGTGTTCGCGTAAACAAGCTGTGAGCCTGCGGAAACGTAGGCACTGTGAATTTCTGTGAGCCAATCGGGCTTAGTCAAATTGAGAAGTTCGGGCACTCCGCCTGTTTCAAGTCCTTTCGCCTGGAGCATTGTACCCATTGCGCCATCAAGGAAAACGAACTCGTTTTCTGACAGCAATTTATAGAATTTTTCCTTTTTCATTGACAGGTTCCTCCTGTTTTTCGATAGTTACAGCGTTCACGCATATTACAGCTTTCACAGCTGTGTTTTTCATTTTGCACTGACTTTTCGTGCACACCGATTACTGCTGTTACAGATTTTGTCGGGGTAAGTATTCCGCTTTGGCTCGCACACAAGCCTATGACTTTTTGTGCATTCAGTGCTGTTAAAAAGTCATTTTGCACCTCAATCGGAAAATCCCCATATCCAGGGGAAAAACGCCATGTGAAATGCTTATTTTCAAGCCGTGCAGATATTTCTTTTTCAGCTTCATCACAGACTTGTTCTATTGCGGCAGAAGCCATAGCATCAAGAATTACGGCTTTTGCCATATCCTGTGTCTGTATCTGACGAAGAAGTTTATCAACACTATTACCGAGGGTTGCTGCAAGAAGAACAGCACCACAACAACCGTCAAGGTGCGCAGATAGGTCGTTTCCGCTAAGTGAAAGTGCATATCCCGATAGCTTGACAGAATTGTCTGAGTTTTCGAAAATATCAGCATAAGCCCAACAGAATTTGGGTGTCATTTCAGAAAGAAGAATTTTTTCACACTCATTTGCAAGCTGCAAGGTTGCATTATCGGGCGTGCCTTTTATTCCGAGGTAGCGGAACGCTTCAGTGCGATTTATTTCATTGATAATCACAGGAGTGTCCTCACTGCTTCACTGATTTTTCGTGCAACATGCGGGTTGTTCATAGTGTAGAGGTGGATACCGTCAACACCGCTGGAGATAAGGTCAACAATCTGGTCGATTGCATAAGCGATACCTGCGTCACGGAGTGCTTCGGGGTTATGCTCATATCTCTGCATCATTTTTGCAAATTTGGGCGGCAGGCTTGCTCCGCACATTGATACCATTCGCTCAATCTGCTTTTTATTCACGACAGGCATAATTCCCGCTTCAATTGGCACATTGATACCTGCGATATCTGCCATTTCACGAAAGCGGTGGAAGGTATCGTTGTCGAAGAAAAGCTGTGACATAAGATGCTCTGCGCCTGCTTCTACCTTGATTTTGAGGTGCTTGATATCTTCTGCGAGAGAAGAAGCTTCAAGGTGGCACTCAGGATAGCACGCGCCCGAAACGTGGAAATCACCGTTTGCCTTGATGAATTTTGTCAGGTCGCTTGCGTACTCAAACTCGTGGAGTCTTGGAATTTCAGGGTTTACGTCGCCGCGGAGAGCAAGGATATTTTCCACGCCCCGTTCCTTGAACTGTTCAAGCTGAGTAAGGACGCCCTCTTTTGTACTGTAGACGCAGGTGAGGTGCGCCGCTGAAGGAATTCCAAGCTCACGCTGGATATATGCAGCTATGTCACAGGTTGTTGTATCTGCGGCATTGCCACCAGCTCCGTATGTCACGCTGATAAAGGCAGGGTTAAGCTCTTTCAGCTCGGCAAGGGTACTGTAAACTGTTTCTATAGGGCTTGTCTTTTTGGGTGGAAACACCTCAAAGGACAGGATTGTTTTTTCGTTGTTGAAAAGTGATGAAAGCTTCATTGTAATCTCCTTTATTCGTCATTTCTGCTTGTTCTGAATGGTGCAATGGGAATTCCGTTTCTGCCGAAAAGTGTTACGTCACCGTAGTTTGTCCAGTTATAGCGGAGGTAAACAGGATTTGCAACCTCATCGGACTTGACAAAAATCTTATCTCCGCGGATTTCTGCACCTGCTTCAACGTACTTCTTATCTGCACCTGCAATTTCAAAGCCGATTGGCTTTTCGCCGCAAAGCTCTATACCGTCCCATGCATAATCGAAGGAAACAAGCATACCGCCGTCAACGTAGTCACAGGACTTATAAACAGGTCCATAAGCTTCGTTTGCAGGTATTTCTCCATAAATGTGGTAGAGAGCCTGCAATGCAAGTCTTTCACCGACAGGCTGTTTATCAACGGGGTGAATATTGCCGTACTCGCCCTTATCGAGAATTACAGCGATACCCGTATTCTTGGTTGTTTCGTGGACACGCATCTGAGCTTCACGGATATAGCACCAGCGCGTGTGGTTTTCCTCACCGCGATTGAGGAACATAGGAAGCTGGACAAGCATAAATGCAAGGCTGTCATCCTCCCAGTCTGTTCTCCACTGCTCGATAAGAAGTTTGAGCAGCTTGTAGTACATTGTTGGTTTGTGGTCGTCGCTTTCACCCTGATAGTAGATGAAACCTGCAACTGTATATGGGCAGACACGCTTCAGCATTGTTTCGTAAACGCCAGCGGGACGGAATGGAGATTTTGGTCCCATTGGTTCTGGCCAGCGGGAAGGTCCTGCGTATGCCTGTGCTTCGTCCCAAGTGCCCTCGGGATTTTTGGAGTAAAACTCATTGATTTTGGGCTGCCATTCTTTTTCCCATTCGAAAAATTCTTTGCGTTCCTTACAATACTGCTCGAAGTTTTTTCCTTCCATTGCTGCTTCATATTCGTCAACGTAGGTTCTTGTGTCGACGTCCTTTTCAAGAAGCTCACGGCTAATCCAAGCGGAAGCTGAGGTGCCGCCCCAGTTACAGCCGATTATGCCGACTGTTACGCCAAGCTTTTCAGAGAGAGCTTTTGCATAGTAGTAACCTACTGCCGAATAACAAGCTGCTGTATTAGGTGAAGCGATTGTCCAGCTACCGTTGCGCTCTGCAAAATGGAAATAATCATCTATATACGGTATTTTCTGTGTGTAATAAAAACGCACATTCACGTCCTTGATATTTGCAAGGACTTCCTTGCCGTTAAGAGAATTTTGGAGTTCCAGCTCCATATTGGACTGACCGCCAGCCAGCCACACCTCACCAATCATTATATCCTTTAACACAATTTCTGCACCGCTGTTATCGGTTACTTTAAGCTCATATGATCCGCCTGCTTCCATCGGAGGAAGAACAGCCTTCCAGCTTCCTTCATCGGAAACTGCCGTAACTTTATTTCCGTTAAGCTCAACTGTTACAACAGTATCATTATAGGCGCTGCCCCAGATATTTATATTTTTATTTCTCTGCAAGACCATATGGTCAGTGAAAATCGCTGCAAGATTAAAGCGTGCCATAAATTACCTCCGAAATTAAATACTTTTACAATTAACATTTTACCGCAAAACAGTGCTAAAATCAAGTGAAATACGGAATTTTTTTGCATTAAGGTGAATATTCTTTTACAAACGCTATATGGAGGGATTTTATGCAGGATAAAAACAAGCTTGATAATATGGCTGAGAAATATAAGCAAGAGATGATGAGACTTTACAGCAAAAAGCGTGCAGAAGTGCCGCCTGAGCCGAAAGCAATTATTGCTGCAGCTGTTGAAGAGAAGCCAACGGCGGAGAAAAAGACTGTTGAAGCTCACAATAAAGCTGAGCAAAATACCGATGTAAAGGAATTTTCAAATCCGCCTATGCCTGAAATACCTATGGACTATGGGCGTGGTGCGGAAGAAGCTGTTACAGCTCCCGTAAAAAGCAAATTTCCTACTGCTGAGGAGATTATGCAGGCGGAAACGGCGATACAAGCCATTGCTACTATTACAACCGACCCGAGATTTGAGCCTGCTGAGGATTTGACGCACAATCAGGGCAACTACAATTATGATGCACCTGAGCCGTTGGAGGATTTGGAGGATTATGTTGAGGACATCATTCCTGACATTGATTACCCTGACAATGACACGGATTTTGAGGATTTGTTTGATGATGACGATGACGACAACGGAAATACTCCAGATATGAAAGGTACGGGGTACTTGCAGGTTGAAGTTACAACAGGTGACGGGGCTGTACCAGTACCAAAAGCGGCGGTTATTGTCACACAAGAAATTAATGGGCAGAGCTATCTTGTGACTATGAGGCTTACGGACAGAAGCGGTGCAACAGATGTTATTCCCCTGCCTGCTCCGTCAGCAAGCTTTTCAGAGGCGCCTGACCCTACAGAAAGGCCCTTCAGCGAATACAATGTGACGGTGTACAAAAAAGGATTTTACACGGTGCCTGAGGTGACTGTTCCGATTTTTGACACGGTAAAATCCATTCAGCCTGTGGCACTTATTCCGCTTGCTGAAAATGAACTGCAAGGCACACAAAGACCTGACGGAGGTGCAATGAATGGCTAACGGAACGCCTTATATTCCCGAAACGGTAACTGTACACTTAGGCAGACCGAATAACACAAGTGCACGAAATGTTACGGTCAGCTTTCCAGATTACATCAAGAATGTTGCTTCAAGCGAGCTTTATCCGACGTGGCCTGAGAGTGCGCTCCGTGCTAATATTTACGCTATTATTTCCTACACGCTGAACAGAATTTACACGGAATGGTATCCGTCACAGGGCTACAATTTCGACATTACAAACTCAATCCAGTATGACCACTCCTTCGTGGAAAACCGTGACATTTTTGAACCGATAAGCCGTATTGTTGATGATATTTTCAACGATTACCTTGTTCGTCAGGGTAATATTGAGCCATTTTATGCGACTTACTGTGACGGTATTGAAGTTACCTGCGAGGGGCTTTATCAATGGGGCAGTGTTGACCTTGCCAATCAGGGATTTGTCCCATACAACATTCTGACCTATTATTATGGTGATGATATCAATATTATTGAGAATGCACCCGTTCGCAGTAATGTTCCCAGCTACCCAGGGGAACCGCTTACTATCGGGTCGGGCGGCACGGACGTAAACCGAATTGAAATTCAGCTGAACAGAATTGCAGCGAATTATCCTGCTATTCCTAAGATTTACCCTACAGATTTTACTTATGATGTAAAGACTGCAGACGCTGTACGGCAGTTCCAGCAGATTTTCAATATGCCACAGACGGGTATTGTTGACAAGGCGACGTGGTACAGGATAAACTACATTTACACCAGTGTGAAAAATCTTGCTCAGCTTAATTCGGAGGGGTTAACTCTCGGTGAGCTGCCAAAGCAGTTTGATTTGCCCATTGGAATTGGTGCTACAGGGCTGCCAACGGAGTATATTCAATACTATTTGCAGGTTATCGGTGCGTACTACAAGGACGTTACACCTGTTGAACAGACAGGGACTTATGATGAGGCGACGGCGGCTTCGGTACGGTCTTTTCAGCAGGTATTCGGCTTGCCTATGACGGGAGAGGTTGACGAGAGGACATGGGACGACATTTACCGTGCTTATGCGGGAATTGTGCAGAATGTTCCGATTAACATTGAGGGAGAAAATGCGGTTCTGTTCCCTGGTACGGTACTGACAGAGGGCATTACAAGCGAATATGTGCGTGTTTTACAGGAGTATCTTTCCTATATTGCGCAAAGCTATCCGTCAATTCCCACGGTTACGGCGACAGGATATTTCGGACCTGTTACGAGAAATGCGGTTTCAGCTTTTCAACGGCAGTTTGGTTATCCTGTCACGGGGTCGGTCAGTGCGGGAGTATGGGACGCTATTTCTGATGTTTACTCAGATTTGCGTTTTGGCTACGAAAAGCAGCCCGGGCAGTACCCCGGCTATGTGATTGAGTGAGGTGGATTTATGGCTTACACAGATGAGGATAAGAAGGGACATATTTTTGAGTTGCAGGACTATCTGCGGAGGGTTGCCCGTGACAATGAGAACATTCCGTTGGTTGTTCCCAGTGGGGTTTATGATGAACGGACGGAAGATGCTATCCGAAAGTTTCAGCGTGAGTACGGCTTGCCCGTGACGGGAAAGGTTGACCGTGAAACGTGGGAGAAGCTTTACGAGGTTTACTTGCAGACGGAGGAATATTATGCGGAATTGATTTCAATTCTGCCGATTATCAATGCTGACGAGAACTTGAAGCAAGGCGAAACAGGGTTTGACATTTACATTTTGCAGGCAATGCTGAACACGGTTTTTTCGAGGTACGCCAACCTCCCCCTGCTTGATATAGACGGGGTTTACGGTGAGAAAACCGCTGACGCTGTAAAGCATTTGCAGGAAATTTCGGGCGAGGAACAGACGGGTGATGTTGGTTACAGGACGTGGAACAGACTTGCGCAGCTTTATAATTTGCATAAGACAAACTAAAAAGTGTGGAAAGCTTTTGCTTTCCACACTTTTATTAATCATTAGTAACCACGCTTATCCATTGTTCTTACGAGATATACAAATTCAGTTTTATAATCGTCGCTTCTGTAGTCATAATCTTCGAGAAGGTCGAGGATTTGCTCACAGCTTGCGCTTCCCTTGAATTCGCTGTTTCTGAGCACCATACCGAATTCTGCTACTGCTGCGGCAAAGGTCAGGTTTTCAGGCATTTTCTTTGTGTAAACCTCGTCTGTAACTGGAACTGCGAGAAGCTTGCTTTCATCCTCGTCAGGCTGTTTATAGCGGAGAGAAACAGTAAGAAGCTCGTTTTTGTTGCCTGTAGAGGTGTTCTGCTGATATTTCAGTTCAGCTTCGGGGATTGATGTGCCGCTTTCGTTGAGCAGAATTTCGTAAAGTGCTGTAACAGTATGACCTGCTCCGATTTCGCCTGCATCCTTGGTATCGTCGTGGAAATCCTTGTCTGCGAGTGCACGGTTTTCGTAACCGATAAGGCGGTAGCCGCTTACGTTTACGGGATTGAACTCAACCTGAATTTTCACGTCCTTTGCTACTGTATAAAGTGTTCCTGCCATTTCCTCAACGAGAACTTTCTTTGCTTCCATTTCGCTGTCAATGTAGGAGTAGTTACCGTTACCGTGGTCAGCAAGCGCTTCCATACGGTCGTCCTTTACGTTGCCTGTACCAAAACCGAGTACGGAGAGAAACACACCTGATTCACGCTTTTCCTCGATAAGCTCGGTAAGTTCTTCCTCAGAGGAAAGACCAACGTTAAGGTCGCCGTCTGTTGCGAGGATAACACGGTTGTTGCCGCCGTCGATAAAGTATCTTTCTGCGAGGTCATATGCACGGTTGATGCCTGCTTCGCCGTATGTAGAGCCGCCTGCTTCAAGGCTGTTGATTGCGTCGATAATCTTGTCCTTGTCCTCGCCGCTTGTACCCTTGAGGACAACCTTTTCGTCGCCTGCGTAGGTTACGATGGAAATTCTGTCGTCTTCTGTGAGGGTTTCGGTAAGCATTGTGAAAGCCTTCTGCACGAGAGGGAGCTTATCCTCGGAAAACATTGAGCCGCTGACGTCGATAAGGAAAACCAAGTTGAGTGGCTCACGCTCGGACTTCTTGATATCCTCTGCTTTTAAGCCGACGAGCATAAGCTTTGTTTCTTCGTTCCAAGGGCAATCAGACATTTCCACATTTACTGAGAACGGGTCATTAGTTGTTGGCTCGGAATAATCGTAATCGAAATAGTTGATGAATTCTTCTATTCTTACTGCATCGGGATTGATATAGTCGCCGTACTCAATCATTCTGCGGACATTTGCGTAGGACGCTGTATCAACGTCAACGGAGAATGTGGAGAGCGGATTTGCGGCAACGGACTTATAACCGCTTTCGATAATTTCGTTGTATTCTTCGCTGTTGAAGTAATCGTCGTAGGTAAAATATCCTTTATTTGCTATCGCACCGTCAACTGCATCACCAACGATTTCCTCTGCATCTGATGTTGCATCATCGGAATGCTGAATAACACCGCTTGGCTTATTATCCCAAAGGGGAGCTTCCTCGGCAGGTGCTTCGTTAACCTCGCCGCCCTCTGCTTCGTAGTAATAGTTGTCAGCAGCTGTGTTTACTTCGACAGTTACTGCTGTTGTTGCGTAATAATTACCTGCTGCACCGTCCATTGCGGCACTTGTTTCTTCATTAGGTGCGCTGCTGCAAGCTGTGAGCATACCTGCACAAAGTGTAAGGGCTATAATTGCACTGAAAAAACTCTTAATCTTTTTCATAAAATCAATCCTTTCAAAATGTCAATCATTGAAGTTCTGTATTACTCCCATAAACAGGGTTTCACCTGATGGGGATTTAATTTCGTACATAAAGGGGCGGTCTACGATAAATTCTATTGGTGGTTCCTTCATAGGTGCGGCACCGCACGCCATATCTGCCATTGTAGCAGCGGCGGCTTCTGTTCCCTCTTCGTCACATTTGATTTTTGCCGCTTGAATTATTGAAGCTATGTAAAGCTGTTCGCCCTCTGCCATTGCGTTGAACTCTGCGTTATTGGGGTCAAATGCTTTGTTTATGCCTAAACGCTGTAACATTTCTTTCAGCGAGCCGCTGTAGTCGCACTCAAACTTCGGCATTGCGATATTAACCATTTTTTCAGTACGCTTTGATTCAAGCTCCTCGGTAAGCTTATCAAGGCTCATTTCCGAAATGATATCGGCAATATTTGCGTCCTCATTTTTCGGAAGATAGATGTTCATTACCGAGCCGTCGGTATAAGGCATTGTCACGGATTTGAATTTGTTTCCCTCGCCGTAATCGAGATAAATTTCGCCTTGGTTCATTGTTGGTACGATTTCTGTACCCTTGTTGCCGTAGAATTCCTTGTCATAGGTTGCAAAGCTTTCAAACTTATGTACACACTTATTGTTGAAGTAAAGAGCATTGACGAGGACAAGGCGTGCTGACTCGTCAAGGGGCTGGTTAAGAAGCTGAGGAATTAAGCCGTTTGTGTTTTCGTTTACCCAGCTGTTCAGGTCATTGACAAATTTTGCCGAGGTAAGGTCTGCGCTGTAGCTTTCGGCTCTGAACACGGCTTCAAGCTGTTCGACGTAATCGGAGTTGATTTCGGCAAGCTTATCGGATTTCCAGTAAGAGTTACTTGTTGTAAGTGTGCCGTTCTCACGGTTGAGTTCGTCCATAAGGTTCTTGCTTTCACCCTTCATTTCGTTTACGGTTTCGTAGCCGAAAAGGCTGAGCAATTCCTGCTGTGTAACGGAATTTTCGTCTGCTCCCATTGCGGCGATATTGACAATCATTTTTGCGCTAAGGGGCGATACTATGACGTTGTCCTCGTTCTTCAATGCTTCCTTGATGAATGCGGCATTGAAGTTACCTGAGATTTCTTCGGCGTTGTAAACTGCTTCAACATCTATAAACTCGGTCACTTCGGGCACCTCCATTTGTGCAGCTGTTTCACTTTCGATTACTTCAAGCTTTTCCTCGGGAATTTTTCCCGTGAACAGGCTGCATCCTGTCAGTATTGTTGTGCTTAAAAGCATTGCAAGAACTTTTTTCATAGTATCACCTTTTCTTTAATCTTTGGCTTTGTGCCACTTTTCGATTAGGCTATCGAGACTGCCGTAGGAAAATTTCATTCTGTCATAGAAGAAGTCGTCCACGCCGCCTTGCGGATAAATCACATCAAGTGCGTTTTCATCGAGGCTTTCCCAACCGTTATGGAAGATGTAGCCTCCGTCAAGGGTACGCTCAATCTGCGGTGCGTTCTCGAAAACGAGGCTGTAGCCTGTTTCGTCAGCTTTCAGCGGAAGTACATAGCATCTGTCCTCGAGCATTACATAAGGGGTGCGGCTTGTGAGGTAGATGCTATCTGTTTCGCCTGTTTCCACGTTATCGGCTGTAATTTCATAGCAGATTGCTCCGTCGCCGTTGCTGTAGACGTTGTCGATATAGGCATTTACAATGATATCCGTTTCGATAAGCACTTTTTCTTCGACAAAGAAATCGTCGCCGTCAACTTCACCGTAAGGGGTAAGCGGTGAGCCGGCGTAACCAAGCTGCAAATCCTCGTAACGGATTGTTTGCTGTACTGAGCCTGCTGCTGTATCTTCTTCGGCAGGGGCTTCTGCAAAATCTTCATCTGCCACGGCATCGTTCTGTTCAGCCTTGTTGTCGAAAATATTTTCAAAATTTTCGGGTAATGCTCCTACGGCTTCATCGTCTGCTCCGTCCATTACGGGAGCATCTGCCATTGTCTGTTCAACCGAAGGTGCTTCTGCTACCATATCGCTGTTGGAAATATCCATATTTCTAACTGCAACAGGAACGATGATAAGTGCCGCAACGCAGGCAGCTGCGAGGGCTGTTTTCTTAGTGAATGAAATGGTTCTGCGAATTGGTTTTGAGGTCACTGCCTCATCTGTTTTTTCTTCGAGATTGCTTTCAATTCTCTCCCAGAGAGCGTCCATATCGGGCGCAGTATTCTCCGCGTGAGATTTGTACAGCTGTTCTATTTTCTTACTGTTCATACGGACTGCACCTCCCCGACATATTTTCTCAGCTTGGAGATTGCGTTCCTGTATTTCCAGGTTACTGTTCCAAGCGGCTTTCCGAGAACGGCGGCAATATCCTTGAAGGTCATATCGGCGAGAATTTTCATATTTACGATTTCCCGCTCGCTTTCATCAAGGTATTCAAGTGCTTCTGCAACCGCAAGCTTCTCGGTAACGGTATCTTCTGTGGACGTTGTATCTGCTATTTCATTTGCAGCAGAATTTTCATTGTCCTCATCAAGGGTCAGCTGTTCACGTTTCTGTTTTTTCATAAGGTCGAGAGCCATATTTCTTGCTATCGTAACAAGCCAGCGCTTATGCTTGCCTCCGAAGCAGTATGTATCGGCTATTTTCCACAGCTTTAAAAAGAATTCCGACGTTATATCCTCGGCGTCCTGCTGATTGTGTAAAATCAGGTACACACTCTGGTAAATGGTTTTACCGTATTCGTCGTAGATTTCCTTCAGACCCTGTTTGTCGCCCTGCTGAATAAGCAGTATACGGCGTTCAAACTGTCTGTCATTCATACCGTTATCACCCCTTGCTAATATATATACTTCTGAGAATGGTTGATTTTATGGGATATTGTTGCACAAACTTGTTATTTCATTTTTGTGCAGATTGATATTTTTACATTGTAATTTCGATTATACCACAAAATGACAATTTGTGCAATAAAAATGGGCACCGAAACAAATCGGTGCCCGAAAAAATTACTTATCCAATTTTATTAAGCTCGTCAAGAAGAGTCTTCTTTGTTTCGAGATCCTTCATACCCTTGGAGAAGATGCAGTCCATACGGTAACGGATATAATCGTCATAAAGCTTTGTGCCGAATACATTTTCGTTGAGAAGCTTCTGGTAGGATACAGCGTCCATATTACCAGAGATAACATAGAGAAGCTTTTCAAGTGCCTTCATCTTCTTGTCAACGTCGGAAAGGTTCTTTGTACCGTTAAGAGCGTTGATTTCAACAAGAACATCACGCTTATCGGAACGGATAGAATAGCTTTCGGACTCAAGGCTGCCAAATACACGGATAATATTTGTCTTGAGCGCAGGGCCTGCAAATGGGAACATTGCAAGCGGCAGGTCAGCTTCGTTTACGTCAACATAGATTGCCTTATCGCAAGCAGGTGCGATAACAACCTTGTAGATATCAGTAAACCAGTATTCGTTGCCGTCCTTATATGTAAGCGGATACTGATAACCCTTCATATCCTTGCCGAGACCAAATTCGAGAATTGGCTCACGGTCGGATACATAATATGCATCGTGGTTAGCTGCACACTTATCTGCAACAATCTGTGTAACCTTTGCAACAGTAAATTCACCCATATCATTCTTGTCAGTATCAAGGAATGTGCGTGTACCGTCGAATGTGCTCTTCTGGAGGTCCTCAGCAAAGCTTGAAGCGCAGATATATTCCTTATTGAACTTGCTCATAACGTTAACCATTACATCATCGTTGATGAGGTTATCAGCTTCGTTGTAAGCATATGTATCCATAATGCAGGCTTCAAGAGTGCCCTTGATATCAGCTTCTTCCTCATCAGTAAGACCTGTGAAGCAGAAACGGTCATAAACCTGCTCCATCATTACATCGAGAGGAATTTCACCGCCGATATACTTGAAGCGGTCATTATTGAGAAGAATAGCCATCTTAGGCAGAATTTTCTGCTTAGCGGTTTCGCTTGTGGTAATCTTGTTGGACATAATACCAAGACAAACGATAAACTCAGCGTAATCTCTCATAACTTCCTGTTCGGTAAGGTAGTTGAAGAAATAGCCGTAAACATAGCCTGCAAAGAATTCCTTAAGGCTGTTGAACAGCTCGGAATTCTTGCCGATTTCTTCGATATACTTATCCTTGAATGAAGCTACATCGCTTGAAGCAATCGTTTTCTTGCCGCCGTTGAGAGCCACGAGAGTTTTTTCCTGAGCCTTGAAGAAAAGCTTCAGATATGTTTCATACTTTGTTTCCTCAGCGTTATTAACCTTATCCTCATTGAATGTCCAGATAAGGAAAGCTCTGTGCATATTCTTTACAGCTTCGGAGGAAGCTTCAACAAGATTTTTTACGTCAATTTCCATATTCTGACCGAACTTGGAGTTCTTATTGAAGTCAGCAAGAATTTTTTCGATTTCTTCTCTGAATGCTGCATAAGCAGGAGATTTCTCCATAAAAATTACAGCATCAAGTATTTCGGGACCTGCAACAGTCAAATCAAAAATGACACTCATTGTTTGCTCCGTTTCTCAGCGGCGTGAAATTCTTTAAATTTTGGACGCCTTATCCCGTTTGCCGCTGTAAACGGGATTTTTATTTCAATCAAACACCGTATACGTTTCGGTATTCAATCATTTTTTCCAGGTATTCCTTACCCGGAA
This sequence comes from Oscillospiraceae bacterium, assembly GCA_045533025.1. GTDB lineage: Bacteria > Bacillota > Clostridia > Oscillospirales > Ruminococcaceae > RGIG8773. The sequence continues at coordinate 8,822 of JAZSHA010000090.1, read as the reverse complement.
CAACATCGTTCTCAATTGCTTCGATGATATCAGCGATTGTAACGATGGAATATACATCAATTCCGAAGTCACGCTTTACTTCCTGTACAGCGGACATATCGCCCTGTCCCTTTTCCATTCTGTCAACTGTAATAACCATACCTGTAACGTTTACATCAGCAGCGGATTTAAGCTTTGGCATTGACTCACGCAGAGCCTTGCCGGATGTCATAACGTCGTCGATGATAACAACCTTTTCGCCGTCTGCAAGCTGCTTGCCGATGAACATACCGCCTTCGCCGTGGTCCTTCACTTCCTTACGGTCGAAGCAGTAAGCAACGTCAACGCCCTTTCTGCTGAGGGCTGTTACAGCGGAAACTGCGAGAGGGATACCCTTATATGCAGGGCCGAAAAGTGTTTCAACTGGAATATTGTTGTCAATGATACATTCAGCATAGAATTCGCCCAGCTTGTTGAGCTGTGCGCCTGTCTTATAGTTGCCGCAGTTAATGAAGTAAGGTGCCTTTCTGCCGCTCTTGAGTGTGAAGTCGCCGAAAGTAAGCACTCCGCAGTCAACCATAAACTTAATAAAATCCTGTTTGTAACCCATTTTCAAATATCTCCTTAACATAATTTTCATAGATACAATTAAATTATATCACATTTAATTATTAAAATCAACACTATAATTCACATAAAAAATTTGCTTTTTTTGTTGCAATATGCTACAATAGGAAATGTAATTTACATTATTTGCACAGGAAAGGAAATTTTTATGAGAATAAGAAGAAAAAAGTGGGCACGTCCCGAACTTGCTGTCTGCCCATATTATATTGAGCACGCTGAGGAATACAAGGGCAAATGGAACAGCGTTTTTCCTAACGACAAGCCCCTTTATGCAGAGCTTGGATGCGGCAAGGGCGGATTTGCTGCACAGGCTGCACTGAAATATCCTGATGTGAACTGGCTTGCTATGGACATCAAGAGCGATATGCTGGGCGTGGCAAGAAGAACGGTTGCAAAGGCATTTGAGGAGGCAGGCAGAGAGGTTGACAATCTTAAGCTGGTTTCCCAGAACATTGAGAAGATACTCACTTCCTTTGATGAGAATGATAAGATTGACCGCCTGTACATCAATTTCTGTAATCCTTGGCCTAAGGACAAGCACAACAAGCGCAGACTTACCCACACACGTCAGCTTAATCAGTATCGTGTGTTTCTGAAGGACGGCTGCGAAATTCACTTCAAGACAGACGATGACGAACTTTTTGAGGAGTCGCTGGACTATTTCAAGGATGCAAATTTTGAGGTTACATACCTGACCCGTGACCTGCACGCAAGCGATTATCAGCATAATCTTGTTACCGAGCACGAGAGAATGTTCTCGGAGGAAGGTAAGAAGATTAAGTTTTTGATTGCGGTGAAAAAGTAAAAAATTAGGGTACCGATTTATTTCGGTACCCATTTTTATTGGTTATTCAAAAATTCCTCCCTCTCCTTTTTGGAGAAAACACAGCCGCAGTAATCCTGACGGTACAGCCCGTACTCTGCGGAAAGCTCCACGCTTCGTTTGTAGCCGTTCTTTTTCTTGAAGTCGGAGGGCAGGTGCTTTACGCCGTATTTTTCAGCAAGCTCCTCGCCTATTTCATTAAGCTTGGGCGCATTTTTATATGGGCTGATTGAGAGGGTTGTTGTAAAATAATCATAACCTAATTCTGCTGCAAGCTTTGCACTTTCCTCAAGGCGCATACGATAGCAGGCAAAACAACGCTCCCCGCCCTCACGGATGTGCTCCAGCCCCTTGATTGCGTCATAGAAGCGGTCTGGGTGCCAGCCACGTTCGATAAAGCTGATTTTGTTCTTCACTGGAAGCCGTTCGATAAGCCGTTTCTGCTCGTCGATACGGTGGAGAAACTCTGCTTCGGGGAAGATATTTGGGTTGTAATAGAAAACCGTTATGGAGAGGTACTGGGAGAGGTACTCCAGTACGGCACTTGAACAGGGTGCACAGCAACTGTGAAGCAGAAGCTTCGGAGAATTATCGCTGTCGGCTTGCTGTAGGATTTTCTGCTGTTCAAGGAAATAGTTGCGTTTGCTGTTCATAAGTGCTCCTTAATATTGTATACTGCCGTAACGCTTTTTCAGGACAAAATACAGGACGGCAGACGCTATTCCTGCGATAATCATTATTACACTTTGTGCATAAGGCGGTCTGTTCGGCATCTTAACTCTTACAGGATTATCTGGGTCATACAAAAGTTTCACAGGCAATCCTTCATAGTCACTACGGTTAATAATACGTGCTGTTTTGTAATTTTCATAATAGTATTCGTACTCAACTCCGTCAACGGTATATGTAATATAAGCGTCGAGATAATCGTGGCTTTTTCCGTTGATAATATTTACATCTGAGATAACTCCGTCAATTTCAACTGCTGTTTTGACAAATGAGCTGTAGCTTACCGAAAGAAATATTCCCCACAAAATGAGAATAATACTTATTGGGATAAGCGCAATGGTTACATATTTCTGAAATGTTTCGCTTTCCATTGCCTGACTTAAAAGGCTGTTTTCTTCCATAAAATCACTCCTATTTTATTGGCTGTTTTATTACGCTGTCAACATCAACATAATATTTGCTGTAATCATTCGGGTCAACATAGACCTTAATGCTTTTACCGATATATGCACGTATTGCATTGTCCATAGCCAGCGAACTGAATTTATATACCTTACCGCTGACGGGATTTACCCACTCACATAGAATTTTACCATTTTTCCCATAATTAACAGCCGGCGACATACCGTGAGAAAATAATTTATCAATCATATGGGAAAACACATTCGTACTATCAGAATATGCAGCTACTACCTCTGTAACTGTAGCATCAATTATTATTCCGTTTCGGATAATTCTATCGTAACGATGATTTCTCCTGTACAAGTGAAAGCTTAATAATAATGACAGTACACCTGCTCCGACAATGAGCATACTCTTTCGATAAGGCTCCTCAGTGGTCCTTGACTCGGCAGGATGATTTTTATCATACATTACCTCAACGCCTCTGCCTTCATATATACCACGGCGCACTTTTCTCCCCTTTTCATAATTTGAAATGTAAAGGTGATACTCATTATCGCCTGCTTTATATGCAACAAGCACATTACAGCTGTTATATCTATCAGACTCCAAATCCTCATGAACATATTCTTTTTTTATCCAACCCATTGTTACAACAGCATTTGAACGAAAATGCTTATAATCAATTGTAAGGAATAATCCGATTGCGATAAGAATTACTGCCAGAGGAACAAGTGCAAGGATAAAATACTTATCTGAAAACGGTGTATGTCGCATATGTACTCCTTATCTGTAATCGTGCACCATTGTATCGGAATATTCGTCAGCTGCAACGCTGTCAAGGTCAACGTAATACTTACTCTTGTCATCGCGGTCAACATAAACATCTACTGCTGAGCCGACCATATAGTGTATATCGTCAAGCACCTGCTTTGAGCTGTAAAGATATTTTTCGCCTGTGTATGGGTCAATCACCTCAACCTCGGCTTTGTATGGGTGTCTGTTGTTTATTCTGACATTCATAACAGTTATCACGTTTGTGATTGTACCTGATACTCTGTCGCCGCTTTCCATAAGCTTTTTTCGTTTTCCGCCTGCGGTAATGTTTGCAAAGAAAATTCCTCCGCCCACTGCACCGAAAATTAGTCCCATCAATACAAGAATAATCCACACAAAATTACTGCTTCCACGGATATCGGCAGGATTATTCGGGTTATACATTACCTCAATTTCCTTGCCGACATACATTGATGAACTGTAGTAATCCAGCATACCATTATACACCTGTCTGTCGACCCTGTATTCAACATACACGTCATGGTGTGTTGTTCTGTCATCTCCGCTTCCTGTTCTATATGTATCAATATCAGTTATTACAGCCATTGTTTTTTCGGCGCTTGCTTCAAACTTTTTCGCTTCCACAAATGTAACAATACTTACAATTATCATAAGCACTCCAAAAAACAGAAAAGCTATACCGACTATATTTATAGTTCCTTCTGCACTTCTTATTTTCATATTAATAACCTCCTGTCAAAATAAAACCGCTATGGTAATAATTGTACCACAGCGGTTTTGCTTTTTCAAGTAGTTTCTTTCTTTTTCCTTTTGGGGAAGGTTTTTGCCATAAGCTCCTTATCGGTTACATATCCGAGGATAAGCAGGATTGTCATAAAGAACCACACTGACGGCTCTGAAATCATTACTCCGAAATATCCCAGCATCGGTGCAAGTACAAATGCTACTACTGCCTTGCCAATCATTTCTATTACGCTGCTTGCCACGGGGATTGTTTTTCTGCCGAGTCCCTGCAAGGAGCTTCGCATTACAATAAGCACGCCGAGCACGAAATAGAACGGTGTATTGACACGGAGATAGGTTGAAGCTGTATCTACAATGTATGGGTTTTCTGTACCTGCGATAAGCTCAACGATAAACCCTGAGGCTGTATATCCAATAAGGATTGCTACAGCTGACCAAATCCACGAGATAAGAACAGCACTTCTTATGCCTGGGAAAACTCTATGGGGTTTATTTGCACCCAAATTCTGACTGCAATAGGTTGCACATGCTGAACCGAGGGCGCTGTACGGAAGCATAAGGATACTGGAAATTTTTCTTGCGGCGGTATGTGCGGCAATTGTATCCGTGCCGAAGCCATTGATTGCACGCTGAAGTACGAGAGAACCGATTTCTACAATACTGAACATCAGCGCAAAAGAAAGTCCCATTGACATAAGCTGTCCGACCTCGTGGAGTGTGATACGGAATTCGTCTTTTTTCGGTATGAGGTACGGAAAACGGATAAGGATATAAATACAACAGAGAATAAACGAGAAAGTCTGCGAGATAATTGTTGCATATGCTGCACCATTAATGCCCATATTGAATTTCACGATAAACAGCAGGTCGAGTCCGATATTTACAAATGATGATATTATCAGGAAAATCAGCGGAGTAAGGCTATCACCTACTGCACGGAGGACTCCTGCTGCCATATTGTATAACATTGCTGTTGTCATAAACATAAGGATAATTCTTATGTAGCCGTATGCCATATCGAAAATTTCGTCTGGTGTATCAAGCAGGCGCAGGAAATGCTTCAACAGGAACATACTCAGCACTGTAAATATTACTGAAACGGAAAGTCCGAGAATAATTGTACCTGCAACTGAGCGACGCACTTTTTCGTGGTCCCCTGCTCCGAAGTGACGTGCGGTAACGATTGAAAAGCCGTTTGTAAGACCTGACATAAAACCGATAAGCAGGTTGGAGACGTAGCTTGTTGAGCCGAGGGAAGCAAACGCTTCAACGCCGATTGCACGTCCTACGATGATTGAGTCAACCATATTGTACATCTGCTGAAAAAGGTTACCTGCAATAATCGGCAGCGCAAATGCAAGTATTATTTTAAAAGGGTTGCCCCTTGTGAGTTCTTTCATATAACAAATCCTTTCTTTTATAACCTTAAAAAGATTACCCTAAATGCGTCAATTTGTCAATGGAAATTTTCACGGTATTTTATTAATATTTCTGCACAAAATATTGCAGAATACCGATTAAGGAAAGGATTTGATTTTATGGCTATAAACAGGGTCAAGACGGTTATTCTTGGTGCGGGAAATGTTGGTGCGGCAGTTGCGCACGGACTTGCTCTCGAAAGGCTTTGCGGGGAGCTTGTTCTGCTGGACATAAACCGTGAAAAGGCTTGGGCAGAAGCAGAAGATTTGAAGCACGCTTTAAGCGCAGAGCGAAGCAATATTCGTGTAAAAAGCGGTGGTTATGAGGAATGTGCTGACGCTGATATTGTTATTCTGACGGCGGCACCGAAATATATTCCAGGGCAAAGCCGTCCCGATATGGCTGCAAAGGCAGCAAAAATCACTGAGGAGGTTATTCCTCACGTTATGACGAGAGGCTTCAAGGGATTTTTCATTATTGTAACAAATCCTGTTGATGTTATTTCCAATCTTGTGCAGAAGCTTTCAGGGCTGCCGCCTTACAGAATTATTGGCACTGGCACGTCCCTTGACACGGCAAGGCTGAAAATTTACATTGCTGAAAAGCTGAATGTTGACCCGATGAGCGTCAACGCCTTCTGTATGGGTGAGCACGGTGACAGTCAGGTCATTCCGTGGAGTCTTGCAACTGTTGGAAGCAAACCATTTGTGGAGATTGTCCGTGACAACCCTGACAGGCTGAAGCATTTCGACAGGCAGACTGCTTTACAGGAAATCAAAGATGTTGCTTTTGACATTGTAAACCGCAAGGGCAGCACAACCTTTGGTATTGCTTCGGCGGCTTGCAGCATTGTTAGTGCAATTGTTCACGACAGCAGGACGGTTATTCCTGTTTCCGCGTGGCTTAACGGAGAATACGGAGAAGGAAACGTTTATGCTGGTGTACCTGCTGTAATCGGAATGGAAGGTGTCAAAGAGCTGGTGGAATACAATCTTGTTTCCGACGAGATTGCAGCATTCAGGCACTCTGTTTCGCTTATTCGGGAGTATGGAAAAAAAATCGGATTGTAACAAATTAACCGCCGTAGTTTTAGTACTGCGGCGGTTATCAATCAATATAGTTTTATTCGGATAAAAGCATTCTGTCATTTGCAAATTCTCCGCCGCTGATTTCGGTAAATTTCTGGAGCAGCAGATTTACGGTAAGGTTTTTCTTCTCCTCACCCTTTACGTCAAAAATAATCTGACCGTTATTCATCATAATCAGTCTATTACCGTGCTTGATAGCGTCCTTCATATTATGAGTAACCATAAGCGCAGTCAATCCGTTGTCGGAAATAATTTTATCAGACAACTCCAACACTTTCGCAGCTGTTTTAGGGTCAAGTGCGGCTGTATGCTCATCAAGCAGAAGGATTTTCGGCTGTTTCAGAGTTGCCATAAGAAGCGTAAGCGCTTGACGCTGACCGCCTGAAAGCAGACCGACCTTAGTTGTCATTCTGTTTTCAAGTCCAAGGTCAAGTGTTGCAAGAAGCTCCTTGTATTCCTTTCTCTCCTTTTCGGTAATTCCCCAGCGAAGTGTTCTTTTCTGTCCGCGTCTGAGAGCAAGGGCAAGGTTTTCCTGAATTTCCATATTTGCAGCAGTACCCATCATAGGGTCCTGAAATACTCTTCCGAGATACGGTGCACGCTGATGTTCAACCTTTTTTGTAATGTTTACACCGTCAACGATAATCTCGCCCTTATCAACAGGCCATACGCCTGAAAGAGCGTTAAGCATTGTAGATTTACCTGCTCCATTACCGCCGATAACTGCAACAAAATCCCCTTTTTCAAGGGTAAGGTTAAGTCCGTTGAGCGCCTTTTTTTCGTTAACTGTACCTGCATTGAAGGTCTTGTGTATATCAATCATTTTCAACATAGCTTACCCCTCCTTTTCTGCAGTAACAGCTGCTTCGCCATTACGCTTGCTAACGATTTTGTTGAGCTTATCCTTGATAAGCGGCAAGGACAGGCAAAGTGTAACTGTAATTGCAGTAAACAGTTTAAGGTCGTTTGCAGCCATACCTGCTGCCATAACCAGTGCAATGATAATTCTGTACACCACTGCACCGACAGCAAGGGCAACAAGATTTCTCTTGAAGGTTTTTGTACCGATAAGCACTTCACCGATGATAAGCGAAGCAAGACCAATTACAATTGAGCCGATACCCATCTGAATATCAGCGTATGCCTGATACTGTGCTATAAATGCGCCCGAAAGTGCAACAAGACCGTTTGAAAGCATAAGACAGATAATAATCATAAGTGTTGTGCTGATACCCTGTGCACGAACCATTTTCTGATTATTACCTGTTGCACGGATTGCACAACCAAGCTCTGTACCGAAAAACCAGTACATAATTAAAGATATTACAACTATAACAAGTATTCCCACAAGCATTGCGGAAAAGTTCTTGCTGCAGATAATATCATAAAACCAAGCGGCAGAAGCGCTGTCATCGTACTCTCCTACAAGCTTCTTCATCAGCTCATGCACAGGTGTAAACACAGTTTCAACCTTGTTCGAGCCTGTTGACGGCAGAGGAATATTAGCCTTCCCCATTATACGAAGATTTATGGAGTAGCAGGCTGTCATTGTAAGAATACCTGAAAGAAGTGCAGGAATTTTCAGCTTTGTGTGCAGGAGCGCTGTTACAAGACCGCCGATAAGACCTGCTCCGAGAGCAGCGATGCAGGACAGCCATGGATTGAGTCCGCTTGTTATCATAATAGCGGCAATTGCACCGCCTGTTGTGATTGTACCTTCAACAGTAAGGTCGGCAACATCAAGAATACGGTATGTAAGGTGCACACCCAGCGTCATTATTCCCCACAGCAGACCCAACGCTATTGCACCGAGAATTATGTTTACCATATTGATTTCCTTTCAAAACATTTTTCTTCCAAAAATGCGGCAGCGGTATAGTTATACCGCTCCGCATTATTTATTATGTAATTATTCATCCTTTGTAACGTACTGCTGCAAATCTTCAGGAATTGTCATTCCGATTGCTTCAGCAAAGTCACCGTTGATGCAATAAACAAATTCGGAAGCACCCTCGATTGGCAACTTGGAAATGTCCTCACCCTCAAGAACTCTGATTGCCATAAGGCCAGCCTGATAACCGAGGTCATAGTAATCAAGACAGAGAATTGCAAGACCGCCTGACATTACCATACCACTTTCGCCGCAGATAACAGGCATTTTTGCTTCAACTGCACCCTCGGAAACTGTTGTCATCGAGGAACCGAAGATATTG
>JAZSHA010000076.1:0-18531 GCA_045533025.1 Oscillospiraceae bacterium | reverse complement strand
CAGTACATACGTCGCAAGTATTTCAAAGCTTGTGTAACTGGAGTATTCACGAAGCATAGGGACAATTTCAGTTTCCATAGCGTCCTTGCCATAGAGGGGAATAGCGTCATTGCCGATTGCAAGCACTATTGCTGATAAAGGGTCATATTGCAGATTATCAGCCAGAAACTTTGCATCATTGTTGCGTTCATCCTGCCTAAAAAAGAATTTGTCAGTAAGCCCGTAAATGCCACGCAAATCCTCGGCTACTTTATTAAGCGTGTCCTTGCTGACAGTCATTTCCGTTGGTGTTACAATAAACACGTTGGTCATTTTGTTTTCCCCCTATACTTGCCATAAATCTCATTAATTCCTAAATTATATAAAATATTTGTGACGTTTGGTAAGTGCAAGTGCCATTTTCAGACGAACTTCATTCTGATACTCAGGCTTGACCATATAGTAAATATAGGTTTCCAGCAGGTTAATATCGGGCATTGTACGTCCCTCAATCTTGAAGTTGTTGAAGCCCATAGGCAGGTACTTTTCAAAGATAGCCTGCGGTGAGATATGTGTGGAAAATTCCACGGTATCGTAAAGATTAAGCAGCATTGACGGGCACTTGAATTCCTTGGAAGCGTAGGTACGTGGGTCCTTGCCCGTTTTCTTGAAGGTCCACTCGTCAATCTGATCCTGACCGATTGTGCGGTAGTGTTCACCACGGCGCGGACAATTCGGTGTACAGCAGGCATTTACAAGAATTTCACAGCGTGAACGGTCTGCTTCGTCAATCTGTTCAAGCACGTCAAACTGATTGTTAAAATTGTAGTCGAGTACAACGTATTTGTAGTCCTTTTTCAGTTCAGCCTTAACACCCTTGATATCACGGATTTCCTTGCAGGTTGAAGACGTGATTTTGTAGCGTGGATACTTCTCACGGATATATTCCTCAAGTATAGGAGATACCACGATAACTTCGTTCATACCGTTGTGTGCAACGCGAAGAATAGCATTGCTGAACACATCATCAAGATGTTCCTCAGTGATGAGAGGATTTGTAAATGTGAAACGCATAGGAATACCTTTATCGTTCAGCGCCTTCGTTACAGCAGGAAGCATCTGAGGGTCAGTTACGCCGCCGAGATAACGTCCGCCGTTCCATACACTGCCGTAGAAATTACCGAAAACGGATGCTATTTTAAGTCCATCGTGAAAATATTCAGGGTTCTTGCGGATTGTATTTATCAGTAGGGAGTTGAGATACATATGATATGTAAAATCAGGAATGTGAAAACAGATTTCCATAGTGTTCCTCCAAATGACTCATTGTTTTGTTAAGATAAAACCGGTCAGACTTTATCCTGACCGGTTTTTAATTATTTCAGCGGGAAAAATCTGTGGTCGCTGGTAAGTATATTAAGCATTTTCAAACGTACTTTTTCCTTATGCTCAGGCTTAACCATATAGTGAATATAGGTTTCAAGAAGGTTAATATCGTTTGTTGTTCTGCCCTCAAGTTTAAACTGGTTAAATCCCATAGGAACGTATTTTTCAATAATATCCTGCGGAGAAATGTGGGTAGATAATTTTTCAAGGTCATATACCGTATTACGAGTATGCTCACATGAAAAATCTTTATACTGATATGGCTTTGTATTAAAATGATTCTGTTTATGCTCCCACTCATCAATCTGACCCTGACCGATAGTGCGGTAGTGGTCACCGCGGCGAGGACAATTAGGAATACAGCAGGCATTGACAAGAATTTCGCAGCGTGCACGTTCTTTCTCATCAAGCTTTTCAAGCTGGTCAAACTGATTGTTCAAATTGTAATCAAGCACAACATATTTATAATCCTTTGCAAGCTCTTCCTTAACACCGTCAATACCTCTTATCTGCTTACAGGTTGATGAGGTAATCGGGTAATTAGGGTAATTCTCACGGATATATTTTTCAATAATCGGCGACATTACAATAACCTCGTTGATGCTGTTATCGGCAAAACGAAGAATTTGATTGCAATATAAATCCTTAAGGTGCTTTTCTTCAATCAGCGGATTAGTGAATGTAAAACGCAGAGGAACATTTCTGCTGTTGAAAAGCTCAATAATGCTCTTTATTGTACGAATATCATTGTTGCCGCCGAGATAGCGCCCGCCGTTCCATACTGTTCCGCCGAAATTACCGTACACAGAAGCAATTCTCAAACCGTCATGAAACAACTCGGGAGCGTCATGGATTGAATTAACAAGAAGAAGATTAAGCTTAAGATGATTTATAAAATCGGGAATATGAAAATAGAATTCCATTTTTTTAACCTCCAATAAAATAAATAAACTACAAAAATTATATCATATTCTGCGTCTCTTGACAAGTAGTATTTAAGGATTATTTTCTGCTGTTTTTCTTGTTTACTATTGCCAAGACGGGGAAAAAGGTGTATAATGATAATGTTGTACTGAAATAAAGCAATGCCGTAATAGTGCGGCAATTCCAATATGAGGTGATTTTTTTGACTTGGGAGGAAATTCTCCAGTGTACCGAGGTTATTGCAAGGTATCTTATTCCTACGCTTAAAATTTTCGGTTTCACGCTTTTGTTCTCCATTCCGCTTGGCATGGTTGTTGCGCTGCTTAAAATGTGTAAATTCAAGCCTGTTTCCTGGCTTATCAACGTGTACATACTGATTATGAGAGGTACACCTCTTATGCTTCAGATTATCACGATTTATTACGCAATCCCTATGATGAAGGTGTCGGACTCAGCGTTCCTGCAAAATCTTTTTGCAGGCGTAGACATCAAGAGTGACAGCTATCAGTTCAATGCGCTGATTGTTGCGTTTGCACTCAACTATGCGGCGTACTTCGCTGAAATTTTCAGAGGCGGTATCGAGTCCATTTCTAAGGGACAGTACGAAGCCGCTGCTGCTCTCGGTATGACTAAGGGGCAGACCTTCTTCCGTGTTGTTCTTCCGCAGGTTATCAAGAGAATTGTCCCTGCAAGCTCCAACGAGGTTATTACACTTGTTAAGGACACATCTCTTGCTTCGGTTATCGCTTACGCTGAAATCTTCCGTAAGGCTAAAGAACAGATGGTTTCCTACAGCAATCTTACTCCGCTGTTTATTGCAGGTATATTCTACTTTATAATGAACGCAATTCTTACAACAGTATTTGCAGCTGTCGAAAAGAAGCTGGATTATTACAAATAAGGAGCATTATATATGGCAATACTTGAAGTGCGCAACCTTTCCAAAAGCTTTGACAAGCTTGAGGTGCTGAAGGATATTTCCTTTGATGTTGAAAAGGGCGAGGTTGTGGCAATTATCGGTCCGTCGGGAAGCGGCAAGTCAACGCTCCTGCGGTGTATAAATCAGCTTGAAAAAGCAAGCGGAGGCTCAGTAAAGGTCTGCGGTCTTGACCTGATTGAATGCTACAAAAATGGGAAGCCGATTTACTCCCCTGCCGATGTTCTTCGTGAGATACGTCTTAAAATCGGACTCGTTTTCCAAAACTTCAATCTGTTTCCTCATATGAGCGTGCTGAAAAATATTACGGAGGCACCGATGTGCGTGCTGAAGAAAAGCAAGCAGGAAGCCGAAGAAACCGCTACGGTACTGCTGGAAAAGATGGGGCTTGCGGCAAAGGCAGGCGCTTATCCCTGTGAGCTTTCGGGCGGTCAGCAGCAGCGTGTTTCAATCGCACGTGCCCTTGCACTTAATCCTGAGGTGCTTTTCTTTGACGAGCCGACCTCTGCTCTTGACCCTGAATTGACAGGTGAAATTCTCAAGGTTATCAAGGAGCTTGCAAAGGAAAAGATGACAATGGTTATTGTTACCCACGAAATGGCTTTTGCAAGAGATGTTGCCGACCACGTTATCTTCATGGACGGCGGTGTAATTGTTGAGGAGGGTACTCCCGAACAGGTATTCGGTGACACACAAAATGAGCGTACAAAACAATTCTTACAACGATACAACAACGATTTCAAGGATTGACACGCCCCATACTTAAAAATAAAATCTGACGGCGCAATATATGCTTCGTCAGATTTATTATTTGCTTGACACGAATTGTATTCGGGAGTAAAATAATACTATTGAGTAAAAAGCAAAGGAGCATAATTTTGGCAAGAATATATCCGCTGTTTTCTTCCAGCAAAGGAAACAGCACTTACATAGGTACAAAGTCGGAGGGAATTCTGATTGATGACGGCGTGTCATTTTCACGGCTGAAAAAGGCTATAGAGCTTAACGGACTTTCACTTGATGCTATAAAGGCTGTTTTCATTACCCACGAGCACAGCGACCACACAAAGGGACTTGCGGTGCTGACAAAAAAAATCAAGGCGCCTGTTTTTGCCCAAAGCCTTACCCTTGAATATCTCTGCAAAAGCGGACTTATCAACGGAGAGTGCTATGAGCTTAAAGAGGGTGAGGAAGTCTGCGGAATGAATGTGAAATGCTTCAACACTCCCCACGATACTCGTGAGTCCTGCGGATATAGGATTGAGTTTGCCGACGGCAAAACCGCTGCAGTATGCACTGATTTGGGGCACGTTACCGAAACTGTCGAGGAAAATCTTCTCGGTACGGACTGTGTATTGCTTGAAGCAAATTACGATATTGAAATGCTGAGAAACGGAATTTACCCCTACTACCTGAAAACACGTATCTTCAGCAACAACGGTCACCTTTCAAATGTTGACAGCGGTGCTTTTGCTGCACGCCTTATCAAAAGCGGCACAACACGTCTTATTCTCGGGCATTTGTCACAGGAAAACAACACCCCTGCACTTGCCGAAACAACCGTTGCAAACTGTCTGCACGGCTTTGTGCGAAATGTTGACTACACTCTTTCTGTTGCACCCGTTGAAACAAACGGGGGATATATTACTTTTTGAGGTGACCGAATATGCTTACTGTAAATCTTATAACTGTAGGAAAGCTTAAAGAAAGCTATCTCCGTGATGCCTGTGCGGAGTATGCAAAACGTCTCGGTGCATTCTGCAAGCTGAATATTATTGAGCTTAACGAAAGCAGGCTGAGTGACAGTCCCTCTGAAAAGGAAATCGCAAATGCGCTTTCCGCTGAGGGAAAAACTATGATAAATTATCTCAGCGGAAAGGACTGCTTCAATATTGCAATGTGCATTGAGGGCAAACAGCTTTCATCGGAAAAGCTGGCTGAAAAAATAAACAGAATTTCTGTTGACGGAAAAAGCACCCTTAATATCGTTATCGGCAGCTCCTGCGGAATTGCCGAAGAGATAAAGGCAATGTGCAACTTCCGCCTTTCAATGTCTGAAATGACCTTCCCTCATCAGCTTGCAAGGGTAATGATTTTGGAGCAGCTTTACCGTGCCTTTCAGATTAACAACGGCGGAAAATATCACAAATAGTTCAAAACCAGCCCGATTTTTTCCTTGCTTTAGCACAAGTACATAAAAAAGTTTTAAATTCCGCAAATAATCATTGACAATTTTTATTAAATTGGTTATAATATTTTTAATGAATATTTAGCACACATTTTACTATTTTGCATTTTATCAATGAGGAGGATTTTGACTATGGCTACTAAGAAAACTACCCCTGCTGAAACAAAGGAAACTGTTGTAAAGGCTGCTGAAACAGCTGCCGCAGAAGTTAAAACTGAAGCTGTTAAGGAAGCTCCTAAGGCTGCTGAAAAGAAAGCACCTGCAAAAAAACCTGCCGCTAAGAAGACAGCTGCAAAGAAGCCTGCTGCTAAGAAGGAAACTGCAAAGGCTGCTGAAAAGAAGGCTCCTGCAAAGAAGGAAGCCGCTAAAAAGGCTCCTAAGAAAAAGGGACTTGCTTACGAGGACGTTGTTGAAGCTGCTAAGAAGAAGATGGCTGGCGCTAACCTCACAAGAATTAAGTACCCTATCGCTGCAAACGTTGAACTGAACGGTGCTGCTGACGGTATTTTCTACATTTACATCGACGAAGCTAACAACATTTCCGTTGAGCCTTACAAGTACAACGATTATGATGTTGAATTCCGTGCTGACGCTGATGCATTTATGGCTGTTATGAACGGCAAGAAGAACATCTATGATGCACTTGCTGATGGTCTTATCAAGGTAAGCGGCAACGTTAAGAAGGCAGTTCTTTTAATCAATGCTGCGCTTTGATTTTCAATGCTGCGCTTTGATTTTCAATGCAGCGATTTAATTTTCAGTGCTGAGCGTTAATTCCACTAAAAAATTTAAGGTACCGACATAAGCTCGGTACCTTTTTTTCGGAGCAGATATGATTTACTACAGAATTATTGATGAAACCTTGCCTGCGACAGTACTCCACGATTTGGCTCACGCCTTTCTCAGTGAGCTGCTGAAAAAGCATTGCGGCATAGAAAATTACAGGCTTGAAAAAGGTGAACACGGAAAACCGTTTCTCCCTGATTATCCTGATATTCATTTCAATCTCAGCCATTGTAAAGGACTTCTGCTATGCGGGCTTTCAGACTCGGAAATCGGCGTGGACGCTGAACTGATACGTCCCTATAATGGCAGGGCGGCAAGACGGATTTTCTCTAATGAAGAGATGGAAGCTGTACAGAAAAGTGCTTCTCCCGATGAAGCCTTTTTCCGCTTATGGACATTGAAGGAGGCTCTGGGCAAAAATCTCGGCACAGGACTTTCCTCATCAATGTCTAAGATTACATTTATGCTTAATGGCGAACAGCCAAGCTGTGTATCGTGCCCTAAAAAATATTTTGCACAGAAAATAATACAAAAAAAATGGGTTGTCAGCATTTGCACTGACAACCCATTGACTTTCTATTAATAGAAACGCTTCTTGTTCTTGAGAACGATAAGTATAACAACTGCGATAACAGCAACCACAACTGTAATGACAACGATAAGAACAATCGGAACTCCGCTGCTGCTTTCCTTTTCAGCAGCAGGAGCAGATGTTGTTGCGGCAGTTGTTGCTTCAGTAGTTGCCTCTGTTTCAGGCTCTGTAACAGCCTCTGTTGTAGCGGCTGTAGTAGTTGTAGTAACCTCAGCCTCTTCAATATTTGTAATTGTAACCTTTGTTGCCTTAACACCAACAAATGTTGCACCGATACATACGTTATTTACGTCGCTGAGGTCTTCCTTACCACCTAAATCCACATAAGCTGCAACGATATCAGAATATTTGAACTTTGCAGAAGTTTCATCAAATTCATATGGGGTAACCTGACACCAAATCTGTGGGTCGGAAGTATAATTCTGAAAAATAAGTTCAGCAGGATTATAGCCGTTATCAGGCATTACACCGCCATCTGTTTCATATTCAATAATTACTTCTGTATCCTCTGTGAAGCCGACAATTTTAAAATCAGAAGCGGTATAAGTAACTGACTGACCCCAAGCAGGACACATTGTAGCTCTTGTTGTTGAAAGCTCAACGTCCTTGACCTCGGCGAAAGCAGTAACAGCCATTAAAACAGCTGCCATACAAGCTGCTACCACAGCCATAGCACTCTTTAATATTTTCTTCATAGCTATATCTCCTTTTTGTTTGTTTTACACATAATCACATTAACAATTTTACTCCTTTTGAAGTCCGTTGTCAACAACATTTGAGATTTTCAACACTTGCCACAAATTCAAACGGTATACTTCAATTGTACTTTGTTAATTTGCCAACAATGTCAATATGATTTTTTTCTTTGTTGATATATTGTTAAAAATTGCTGCAATGAATAACGAACTCCGTTCAAGGAAAGACTATTTTTAATACATTTAAAAGGAGATTTGAAAATGAACCGCCGCAAAATTATACAGGAAATCGACAGCCGCCTTGAAAGGCTCGGAAACCATTATCACGATAAAAAAGATACCCACGACAATCCCTACGGAGAAATGCTTGCCGCTGAGTCAAAGCTTCTTAACACGGCTCTTTCCAACGAACTGAGAAGTCTTAAAGAGTTCATCGAAAATGATGGAAAATAAAACAGGAGCGACTATCAGTCGCCCCTGCAATTATTCTTTTTCCTTATAGCCCCAGCCGTCAAGTCCTGCACGGCGCATTGCCCCGAAAATACGGTCAGAGAAGCCCTTGTCAAGCTTGTCACGCTCGGCAAGAAATTGCTTTGTCGTTTCACGGGAGGTGTGTCCGTCTGCGGGACATTTTGATTTCACAACCTGTAGATTATTTCGGTTTGCGGCGCTGCGTATATCCTTTTCGGGAGCAAGCACCAGCGGTCTTATCATCGTGATATCCTTTCTTGAAAGGTAGCTTTTCGGCGCAAAACAGCCAAGTCTGCCCTCATTGAAAAGGTTCATAATAAATGTTTCAACCACGTCCTCGTAGTTATGACCGAGGGCGATTTTGTTGCAGCCCGCTTCCTTTGCTGCATCGTGAAGTGCACCTCTCCTCATTCGTGCACAAAGACTGCAGGGGTTACTTTCCTGACGCACATCGAAAACAATCTCGCCGATGTGGGTGCGGATAAGCTTGTACTCGATACCCATTTCCCTGCACATTTCATCCACAGCGGAGTAGTCCCCGTCCGCACCGCCGAACCGTGGGTCGAGGGTAATTGCAACGATATCGTACTCGATACCAATAAAGCGTTTCAGCAAAAACAGTCCTCGGAGAAGCACAAGGCTGTCCTTGCCCCCTGAAACGCCCACAGCAATCCTGTCGCCGTCCTGAATAAGGTCGAACTCCTGAATTGCCTTACGCATATAGCCTAATATCTTTTGCATATGGCTGTCCCTTACTTCTGAAGTGTGCCGTGGGAAAGTGCTGTAAGGTAAGCGTTGATGAAGCCGTCAAGGTCGCCGTCCATAACAGCACTGATGTTGCCGTTTTCGTGGCCTGTACGGTGGTCCTTAGCAAGTGTGTAAGGCATAAATACATAAGAACGAATCTGTGCGCCCCAAGCGATTTCCTTCTGAACGCCCTTGATATCCTCAATCTTTTCGAGGTGTTCACGTTCCTTGATTTCAACCAGCTTGGAAACCAGCATTTTCATAGCGTAGTCCTTGTTCTGATACTGGCTTCGCTGTGTCTGACAAGAAACAACGATACCAGTAGGAATATGTGTAAGACGTACAGCAGAGGAAGTCTTATTAACCTTCTGTCCGCCTGCACCTGATGCACGGTAGAAGTCGATTTCCAGGTCTTCGGGACGGATTTCGATATTGAGGTCAGCGTCATCCATTTCAGGCATTACTTCAAGAGAAGCAAAGGAAGTCTGACGGCGTCCCGATGAGTCAAACGGAGAGATACGAACAAGACGGTGTACGCCTGTTTCGGACTTCATAAAGCCGTAAGCGTTAAGGCCTTCGATAAGGATAGAAGCAGACTTCAGACCTGCCTCATCGCCGTCCAGGTAGTCGAGAGTTGTAACCTTGTAGCCGTGGCTTTCAGCCCACATATTGTACATACGGAACAGCATCTGTGCCCAGTCCTGAGCCTCTGTACCGCCTGCACCTGCGTGGAAAGTGATGATAGCGTTCTTGCTGTCGTACTCGCCAGTGAGGAGAGTTGTAAGCTTCATTGCTTCAAGCTCCTTTACGAACTGGTCAGCATCACGCTTGATATCGAGGGCAGCTTCTTCGTCCTCTTCCTCTTCCATAGTAAGCTCAATCATTGTGAGGCAGTCCTCAAGCTTTTCGTTGAGCTTATCATAGCTTGCAATAGTATTTTCGTTGTGCTTGATAGTCTGCATAACCTTGTTGGAATTTTCAATGTCATTCCAGAAGCCTTCCTTTGCAGACTCCTCCTGAAGCTGTGCATTTTCTTCCTTTGCCTTGTCGATATTGAGGATTGTGTAAAGCTCCTTCATATCCTTTCTGTATCCTTCAAGCTCAACTCTGAGTTCGTCAAGTAATAACATTATGTTTCCTCCTGTATAAGAAATTTTATTGTATCGCTTTTATAATTGCTTCCGCCATGTCGTTGCTGAAATTTTTCAGCGGCGGCATATGAATAAACAACGCACGTCTGCAAACCTTTTTCAGCATATAATAATATGCTTCATTGCAAAGATAATGCGTTGGATTTTCCGCAAGTTTACATTTTAACCCTTCCTTTTTAAGTTTGTCAATAATTTCAGCCGTGTTAAATTCGGTGTAAATTGTTTCGCCGTCCTTTTCAGCGCACGGCTCAACCCTTACCGAGCCTTTAAGCCCCTTGTCAAGACCAAACATATACACGGTACTGTATTTCTTCTCAATTCCGTCAATATCCTTTTTCAGACCTTCAAAAGAATTAGTCAGAAACAGCTTTTCTCCGTTAATCCTTTCAACAAGGCAAAAAGACGAATTATTCTTTCCATTGAAAGCGCTGTACAATACTGTCACTTTTCAGCTCCTACGCTCTTTGCACCCTTTTTCTTCATATATTTAACAGGCTTCAGCTTTGACTGATAGAACTGCTGAGCGCTGTAAAGCCCCGAATAACCCGAAAGCATATAGCTTATTGCAATTGCCAGCGCGTAGTATGCAAGACCTCCTGCGCCGAAAAGCTCAATGCTGAGAATAATTGTTGCAAATGGGCAGTTTGTAACTCCGCAGAAAACCGCCAACAGACCAACTGCCGCACCGAAGCTTGGGTCGAGTCCCAACAGACCGCCGAAGAAACAACCAAAGGTTGCTCCCGTGAAGAAGCTTGGCACGATTTCGCCGCCCTTGAAACCTGCACCGAGGGTAAGTGCCGTGAACAGAATTTTCAAGGCGAAAGCAAACGGCGAAGCCTCGCCCTCAAAAGCACGCTCAATAACGTCCATACCTGCACCGTTGTAATCGGTTGTGCCGAGAAGCAGAGTAAGCACAATTACTATCGCACCGCCTACTGCAACTCGTATATAATCGTTCTTAATATACTTTTTATATAATTGTCTTATCTTTTTCATTGCAAAACAGAACAGTATACTTACCGCTGCACTGCAAATTCCAAGAACTACGACCCTGAGCATATCGGGAGCAGAGTCACCGTTGAATGATGGAATACCGCTTACAATAAAGGACTCAGGCTTTACCTCAAAGGAACGTGCAATGAAGGAAGCTGTAACGCCCGAAACCATACACGGAACAAGCGCCGAATACTGAGCCGCTGCCACGATTGTAACCTCAACCGCAAAAACAGCCGCAGCAACAGGTGTACCGAACAGTGCCGAGAAGCCAGCCGCCATACCGCACATAATCATTGTTGCCGTATCCCTCTTATCCATACGGAACCATTTTGCAAAAGGCGAAGCAAGGCTTCCTCCTATCTGTAAAGCCGCACCCTCACGTCCTGCTGAACCGCCTGAAAAATGGGTCAGGAAGGTTGCCGCAAAAATCAGCGGAGCAAGCTTTAACGAAACCTTTTCTTCTCCCCTTGCTCCCTTGATGATGCAGTTTGTTCCGGGGTCATTGGACATTCCCAACAGCTTGTAAATTGCCACGATAAGCACGCCCGCAACAGGCATCGTGAATATTATTACCCTGTTTTCTGTGCGGAATTCCGTTGCAAAACTTAAAGCGTGATGAAAAGCTACACCTGCAAGACCAACAACCGCACCTACAATTGAAGCAATCAACGCCCATTTCACAAAGCCTTTTACAAGCGAAATGTAATTATGCGCCTCAGCTTCAACCTTCTTTCCGTCTTCATACGGAAGCTTGTTAGACATCTGTATTTCCCCTATTCATTAATCTTCCAGCATAAGCAGTATTTCCCTCAGCAGCTTGCATGCCACAGCCGTAGAAACTCCGCTTGGGTCATACTGAGGTGACAGCTCATTTATGTCAGCACCAACAATGTTCAGCCCATTCAGCTTCAGTACAGCTTCTAGCAGTTCGATGAACTGTACCCCGCCAGCCTCAGGAGTGCCTGTACCTGGGAAGATTGATGGGTCCATAACGTCCATATCAATTGTAAGATACACGTTTTTGCCCTGTAATTCCTCTACAGCCTTTTCAATGCCGTCGAGACCCAACTTGTTCATCTTTGTATGTTCAGCCGCAAACCTGAATTCCTCACGCTCGCCGCTTCTTATGCCGAACTGATAAATATGTCCGTCGCCAACCATTTCCCAGCAGCGGCGCATTACACAGGCGTGGGATTTTTTCACGCCAAGATAGTCATCACGCAGGTCGGCGTGCGCATCAAATTGTATAATATATAAATCTTTATACTTATTGTATACAGCTGTAACCGCACCCAACGTTACCGAGTGCTCACCGCCAAGCATAAACGGACGCTTTCCGTCAGCGAGAATTTCCGCCGTAAGCTCCTCAATCTGAGCAAGAGCCGTGTCAACGTTGCCGATGCAAAGCTCAGGGTCACCAGCGTCAAAGATTGCGTAGTCAAGCAAATCCTTGTCCTGATAAGGCGAATAGGTTTCTATGCCGAAGCTTTCGCTGCGGATAGCCTTGCTTCCGAAGCGTGTGCCGGGGCGGTATGAGGTTGTGCTGTCGAATGGCGCACCGAAAATAACCGTTTTCGCCGCTTCGTATTCGCAGTCACAGCCGATAAAAGCATTTCTTTCAATTTGCATAGTTGTTCCTCTTTATATGAATTAATTTGCGCTTTCCAAAAGTTCCTTTACATAGTTTGGTATCGCAAAACAACCCCTGTGTAAATCGGTGTTGTAATAACGTGTTTTCAGACCGAGAGTGTTCCACTTCTCAATATCCGCAGT
Source organism: Oscillospiraceae bacterium (assembly GCA_045533025.1). Classification (GTDB taxonomy): domain Bacteria; phylum Bacillota; class Clostridia; order Oscillospirales; family Ruminococcaceae; genus RGIG8773. Next base: position 5,906 of record JAZSHA010000076.1, on the reverse strand, counting down.
GAGCGGGTCAATCGCCTTTGAAGCGAAGCCGAAAAGCCAGTGCCCCGACGGATAAGTAGGAATGTGTGCCTGATAAACCCTGCACACGTCAAAAAATTCCTTGATACGCTTGTGTGCCCTCTGCATAGCCTTTGCATCGTCAGCGTAGTAGGGGCTTTCGTGCTGATTTACAAGGATACCCTTTTCGGTCAGCGCATTAAAGCAGTTCCCGTAGAACTCACTTGTGAAAAGCCCCTCACCCGGACCAAACGGGTCAGTGCTGTCCACAATAATCAAATCGTAGCAGTTCTCCTTGCGGCGCACGAAACGCAGACCGTCATCGTACACAATATTAACCCTTGAGTCGTCAAGACTGCAAGCTGTCTGCTGTAAGAACTCCTTGCTGACCTCCACAACACGCTTGTCAATTTCAACCATATCTATATGCTCAATCGTGTCGTACCTTGCAAGCTCACGGACAGTTCCTCCGTCGCCTGCGCCGATAACGAGAACATTTCTTATTTCTGGATTAGAAGCCATAGCAACGTGAGTAATCATTTCGTGATATATGAACTCGTCCTTTTCGGTGAGCATCATAAGTCCGTCAAGAGTGAGAAAACGCCCGAACTCCTTGCTTTCAAAAATATCAATTCTCTGAAACTCGCTCTGCACGCTGTGAAGCTGTCTGTCAACACGGATTGACATCTTCACGTCGGGTGTATGCGGCTCACTGAACCATAAATCCATAGCTTAAAATCCTTTCTCAAAATTACTTTCTCACAGCATTTTCAACCGTTTCGGCAATAACCCTTGCCTTTTCCTTTATCTCAACGTGATTATCCTTGTAATAAACACGAAGACATATCACCGATGCAATCAGCCAGAATACAGCTGCCGCAAAGCCTGTAACGATAAGGACCATATCGGAGCCGTTTACAATCGACAGCACCGAAACCACTATCATTATAAGCACCAGCGCAGACATAACAAGTCCCGAATACAGATAGGACTGGCTTTTGGCAACCCTGTAATTTCTGTCATAATAATTTTTCACAGCAATTCCTCCCGTCAGACAATAACCTTGATGTTTTCTATTTCCATATCCTCCGTACCCGTCATCATACAGCCGCGCTCCTTTGAGTAGCGGATATACGCAAGGATTTCCTCCGTAATCCTCTCACCGGGGGCAAGTATCGGAATACCCGGCGGATAGCACATAACAAACTCACCGCTGATTTTCCCTGCACTCTTTTCAATCGGCATGGAAACCTGTTCACCGTAGAAAGCCTCCTGAGGTGAAAGCACAACCTGCGGATTGATATATTCGTGGTCAAGCATACCCGTCTTATCCTTGGCAAAACGGCGCTTGATTTCAGCCAGTGCGGAAACCAGTCTTTCGATATCCTTCCACATATCCCCTGCGGAGATGTACGCAAGGATATTACCAATATCACCGAATTCAATCTGAATATCGTAGTTGTCACGGAGATAATCGTAAACCTCGATACCCGCAAGACCAATATCACGGGTATGCACCGAAAGCTTGGTGCGGTCAAAATCGTATATATCATCGCCGTTGATAAGCTCGTCGGCAAATGCGTAGTAACCGCCGATTTTGGAGATTTCCTCCCTTGCATAAGCGGCATTGTTTATAGCCTTTTCCACGATTTCCTTGCCGTGCAGAGCAAGGTTGCGTCTTGAAATATCCAGCGACGACATCAGCAGATATGAACCGCTTGTTGTCTGTGTAAGGTTTATTACTGCACGGACTCTGCCCTCGGTTACACCGAATTTTTCAGCACCCTTGCCGATAAGCAGGAAGCTGCTCTGTGTAAGTGAGCCGCCCGATTTGTGCATTGAGACCGCCGCCATATCGGCACCTGCCGCCATAGCTGAAATCGGGAGATTTTCCCCGAAGTAAAGGTGTGTGCCGTGGGCTTCGTCAACGATAACAGCCATTCCGTGTGAATGGGCAAGGTCGGTAATTCTTTTTAAATCGGAGCAAATTCCGTAGTAGGTCGGGTTATTCACGAAAACCGCCTTTGCGTCGGGGTTTTCAAGGATAGCCTTTTCCACGTCCTTAACGCTCATTCCGAGAGGAATACCAAGCTTTTCATTAACCCCAGGGTTAACGTAAACGGGAATTGCACCACTTAAAATAAGCGCATTGATTGCGCTCCTGTGCACGTTTCGTGGCATAATGATTTTCTCTCCTGCCTTACAGACGGAAAGCACCATTGACTGCACCGAGGAGGTTGTTCCCCCCACCATAAAAAAGCAGTAAGCCGCTCCGAATGCCTCTGCCGCAAGCTCCTCAGCTTCCTTGATAACGGAAGTTGGGTGGCAGAGATTATCCAGCGGCTTCATAGAATTTACATCAACGGAAAGACAGGTTTTCCCGAGGAACTCCGTCAGCTCGGGATTGCCCTTTCCGTGCTTGTGTCCCGGTACGTCAAAGGGCACGACCCTTGCGTCACGGTATCTCAAAAGCGCGTCATAAATCGGCGCTCTGTGCTGGTCAAGCATTTTCATCATTCCTTTTCAGCGTTATATCAGCCGTCATTGTCAAGTATCCACTCGTTACGGGCAGGCTGGTATTCATAAAATTCCTTTCCGTCGGCGGAAACCGCATACATACCGAAAAGTCTGTCAGCGTTTTCGCCTTCCTTGGTACGCCACGCAAAAACATAAACCTTAACTCCGTCAATATCCATAACGTTATCCTCCGCAAGGAAATCAACCTCTGAGTCAAAGCCCTTTACGGCAAGGTGCTTTTCCATAATTGATTTTGCAAGGGCAGGAGAAACCTCCGAAGCCTTCTTCTCGTCCTTGCAGCCGCCGAGACACAGCACTGCCGCAAGCATTACCACTGTAAGAATTACCCTGAATATGTTTTTCATATGCGTCACCTCTTTTTAATAGATGTTCATACCGCTAAAAATTTCAATCATTTCTCGCCTTAAAGCGTCATTGATTTCAAGACGCTTCTTAGGCGCAAGCTCATAAGTATCTGTATTGAAAAGATAATTCTGTAAGAAAATCTCCTTAATCATCATCTTTGTGTGGAATATATTGGACTGATAAACGTTCACATCAACAGCGTCATATCGCTCCAGCGTATCCTTTGCAATATAGTCCTGGATTGACGTGATATCGTGGTCGATAAACAGCTTCTTGCCCTTTTCGTCACGGGTAAAGCCTCTTACTCGGTAGTCGATAGTGATGATATCAGAATCGAAGCTTCCGATGAGGTAGTCCAGCGACTTCAGCGGGGTAATCTTTCCGCAGGTAGAAACGTCGATATCCACTCTGAACGTGGTAATTTCGTTTTCGGGGTGAAACTCGGGATAAGTATGCACCGTAAGATGGCTCTTGTCAAGATGTCCCGCAATGCTCTGCTTTTCGGGAGAGGAAACCATTCTCATATTACAGGACTCGTCGATTTCATCATAATCACGGTGGTCCTCGGAAACCAGCAGCGTAACCGAAGCACCCTGCGGCTCGTAGTCCTGCTTGGAAATGTTCAGTACATTTGCCCCTATCATCTCCGTAACGTCGCACAAAATCTTTGTCAGACGGTCGGAGTTGTACTGTTCGTCAATGTATTTTATATAATCCTGCTGCTCTCTCGCACTTTTTGCATAGCAAATATCGTAAATATTGAAGCTGAGAGTTTTAGTCAGGTTATTAAACCCGTAAAGCTTGAGCTTGTCGTTCAACCCTATCCTCACGTTCCTTTCTTTTTCAAATAAACGAGAATATACTCATTGAAATAATACGATAAAATATAAAAAAAGTCAATAGATTTTCTGAAAATTATATCAATCCCTGTTCTTAGCGTACCATTCCTTTACAACAGCCTCAGCCTTCTTGCCAACAATGGAAAATCCCATTTCTGGGTCACGCTGTGGGATTTTTGTGTACCAGTCCCACCAGAAATAGCCAGCAAACCAAGGCTCGTCCCACATTGAGCGGAAGCAGGACTCGTAGAAGTTGGCCTGCTCGTCCTCGTCGTAAGGGAACTCCTTATGGCTGAAATCGTAAGGCATCATTGCACAGCCCTTTGCGCTTCGGCAGCCGATTTCCATAAAGATAATCTGCTTGCCGCCGTTGATACGGGAAAGCTCAGCAAGACGCTCCTTCTGCTTGTCCCATTCAGCCTTCATATTCTCCATACTGTCCCCAGGCACCTTGCCCACGCCGTAGTAAGCAGAGGTGCCGATATAATCGCAGGCATCCCACCATTTTACGTTGAACTCCTTGCCGTGGTTGGTGTTGTACACGATTGGACCGTGGTAAACCTTGCGCACTTCCTCGATAGCCTTGCGCCAGTAGTCGACCTTATGCTCCGTGCCAAGCATTTCACAGCCCACGCAGAACATTTCGCAGCCTGTTTCCTCAGCAATCTCAGCGTAGTGGCAAAGGAAAGCCGTGTAGCAGTCAAACCATTCCTTCCAGTAATCCTTGTCGCCCCATTCTCTTTCGGGGAAGTAGATGTTTGCACGCCACACACCGTCAGCGCTGTTGACGATTGGCTTCATACAAACCTTTAAACCAAGTGCGTGAAGCTTGTCAGCGGCAGATGCAACGTCCTTGTCGGTAACTGTGTAGCGGTAATCGGGGCGGATAATTGTTGAGCTGAAGCTGTCCTGATGAACTACGAAAGCAAGTGCCGCCCAGTCACCGCCAAGCCCTGCAAGTCTTTCCATAGAAACAGCCGCTTCCTCTGTGCGGTAAGCGCCGCGTCTGCCGTCAAAGCCGTATGTGAAACCTTTAATAAACATAGTAATCCGTCCTTTCGAATTGCACATAAATTTTATTCATCAAGCACACTAAGAGCTGAAATCCGCAGGATTTCAGTTTTAAGTTTGTTCGAATTGAGAATTATACAGATTAGCGTAAAATCCACCCTTGTCGAGGAGCGTTTCGTGGTTGCCCTGCTCGATGATGTTGCCGTCCTTCATAACGAGGATTACGTCAGCGTCACGTATTGTTGACAAGCGATGAGCAATAATAAAGCTTGTCTTGCCCTTCATCAGCTTTGCAAAGGCACTCTGAATTTTCAGCTCTGTACGGGTATCAATGCTGGAAGTCGCCTCGTCAAGAATGAGCATAGGCGGGTTGGTAAGCATAATTCGTGAGATACAAAGCAGCTGCTTCTGACCCTGTGAAAGTGTGCCACCGTCCTCGGAAACAACGGTATCGTAGCCCTGAGGCAGACGTCTTATAAAGCTGTGGCAATGAGACATCTTTGCCGCTGCAATGATTTCCTCCTCGGTAGCGTCGGGCTTGCCGTAGGCGATATTCTCGCGGATTGTACCCGTGAAAATCCATGTATCCTGAAGCACCATTCCGAACAGCGCACGAAGCTCCTCACGCTTCATATCACGGATATCGTTTCCGCCAACCTTTATCGCACCCTCACGCACGTCATAGAAACGCATAAGCAGGTTGATGAGAGTTGTTTTTCCGCAGCCTGTCGGACCAACGATTGCAATTCTCTGACCCGCCTTTACATCAAGGTTAACGTCCTCCAACAGCTTCTGTTCAGGCTTGTAGGAGAAGGACACGTCCTCGATTGTGAGTGTGCCGTCCGCAACAGCCGATGCAGGCGGTTCCTTTTCGGGGATTTCCTCAATTTCGTCAAGCACGGCGAAAACACGTCTTGCGGAAGCAAATGCCGCCTGCAATTCGGTGATAACACCTGTGATTTCGTTGAACGGCTTAGTGTACTGGTTTGCGTAGCTTAAAAAAGTTGCAATCTGACCGACGGACATTGCCCCCGCCGCACCGCTGATAACGGAAATTGCGCCGAAAACACCGGTTGCCACGTATACTATATTATTTACAAAGCGTGTGCAGGGGTTTGTCAGTGCGGAATAGAACTGTGCCCTTACTCCGCAGGTGTACAGTCTGCCGTTGATTTC
>JAZSHA010000214.1:0-8063 GCA_045533025.1 Oscillospiraceae bacterium | reverse complement strand
GCCAATACTATCAGGACAATCAGCATATCAATCATTATACTGAAATTACTTTTTGTTTTTGAATTCATTAAATTCACCTTTATTTTATGAGCTTTTTAACAGAGTCAGCCATATCCTCTGCGCCAAAGAGATATGAGCCTGCAACTAGAATTTCCGCACCCGCTTTTTTTACAAGCTCAGCTGTTTCGGCATTAATTCCTCCATCAACCTGAATTGGCACATTAAGTCCCCTGCTGTCGATGATTTTCTTTGCCTCGGCAATTTTATCGAGGGTTTCGCTGATAAAGCCCTGTCCGCCGAAGCCCGGTTCTACTGTCATAACAAGGAGCATATCAATCTTATCGAGATACTGCTCAACATTGGAAACAGGTGTATTGGGTTTAATTGCAAGACCTGCTTTTTTACCGCAGGAATGGATTGCATTGATTGTTTCGTTTATATCGGACTCAGCCTCCGAATGAAAAGTAATGATATCTGCACCGTTATCGGCAAAGTCCTTGACATACTTAATCGGGTCAATAATCATAAGATGCACGTCAAGAATACCATTGACAATTTTTGACACGGATTTAAGTATAGGAATTCCGTAGCTGATATTGGGTACGAAAACACCGTCCATAACGTCAAAATGTATATATTCACAGCCTGCTTCTTCTGCTCTTGCGATATCTCTGCCGAGGTTACAGAAGTCTGCGCTTAAAATTGAAGCTGAAGCTATATTTTTCACAAAAAAACCTCCATTTACCAAAATAAAGCATACCACATTTTATTATATAATATTTCCAGTAAAAAATCAAGGTCAAATGCCAAAAAGATTGACATTTGACCTAAATCTATAATTATACGGACATACACGGAATATGCGTATGCTGAAGCTCCCCTACGGGTATCGCTTATAATAGTTATTATTCCGCTGCATACCACTTCCGCTGCATAAACCGATATTACCCGTTAATTCAGTTTATGCAGTTCGGAATTTTTCGCTACTTGTACATATTATCCGTAGGCAAGCTTACGGACATTGATATCTGTCATAAATGAAGAAACATTATAGAGGAACATTACCTGGTCGTAATCCTCAGGATTTACCACGCTTTTATATGACATCTGTATATATCGCATATCTACGAGGGTGATTTCAGAGTAATGCTGCGTAAGGAACGGAACATAGCAATGTGCGTAGGAGTCCTTGAACATAAGCAATTTTCCGCCTTCACTGTCTGTTTTAATTGTTACAATTGGCTGGTTTGTACCGAGGAAGGTTGAATATTTATCCTTTACATCAAGGAACTCTCTGAAATACATACTGTCATAGCTTTCAGGGTCTTTGCCGTACTCAGAGGTAATAAGGACATCGGTAACACTACTGCCCTCGTTATAGTGATAAATATCAATTGTATCCTTTTCTATCCCATCGTATAGTGCTTTCGAGTAGAAGGTACCAAGAAATTCGTCAGAGGCGTGCTCCACATCATACATTTCATAAGGTACAGGTGCATAACCCATTTTTTTGCCTGCAGCTTCATAGGCAAGATATGCTCCCTGAGTTGTCCAGTGGTGGTCGGTACGGTAATATATATAGTCAAACTTTTTTGCCTGCATTGTTGGATAGACATCAATAGTAGAAACTGCTTTTGAGAGACCTCCGTAAACGTAATTTATAAAATCACGCTGATTTGCATTCGGAGCGCTTTCGGGAAGCTGTTCACGATAAATTTCCGCAGAAGTAGGCACAAGCATAAAGTACACTGGCACGTTATTGCTTTCTACAAACTGATTGATTGCGCTTACGCTCTTGTCGATGAGGGTGTAATCAGGTTCAGCTACCTTTTCTATGAGGCGGTCATCGAGAATATATATTCCGTTTCGTTCATATTTTCCTGCAAAGGTTTCGACGGCTGTTTTTACTTTAATCCAGTCGGTTCTGCCTGCAAAATGGTCAGAAATGTAAGTTTCAAGCTTGTTCATATAGCTTCGGTCATAAATTGTTTTTGCGGAAGCCTTGGGCATTGACTGGAGGGTACGGTTTTCTATATCGGAAAAGCTTTCCTTTGGTGTAAAGATTGTAATAATCGGAAAAGCAATGAGTATTCCGAAGAAAATTATACAAGTTACAAGATTTATTACATTAAGTTTTTTATTTTTCTTCATATGCTTCTCCTTTCATTAAAATCTGAAATACAGGAATGGGTTATAGGTTGCATCAACGAGGTAAGAGGTACAGAGAAGAAGCATTGCAACGATAAGGACAGGTGTTGCATAGGTTACGATTTTCTCCTTTTTCTTCTTTACAACGTCCACAAGAATTGTGAACCAATCGGTTGAAGCAAAGATACAAAGTGCAAAAATTACGATATTTGTTGTAAACATATATGTCGCTGTACTATCAGTGAGGACACCTGTTGCGCCGAACATTGCTCCGAAATAGCGGAACGCGTCGGAAAGAGTATTAGTATCGAAAAGCACCCAGCCGAATACTGCAAGAAGGAAGGTATAAAGTGTACTTACGGCAGTTGGAAGCTTTTCAAGCACCTTACCCCAGCCAAGTCGCTCGATAATTATCAGCACACCGAAATAGAGTCCCCACAGGATAAAGTTCCAGCTTGCGCCGTGCCAGAGACCTGTAAGTCCCCATACTATGAGCAGGTTACGGAGGGTTTTGCCTTTACCTTTACGGTTGCCTCCGAGTGGGATATAGACATACTCACGGAACCATGTACCGAGGGTGATATGCCATCTGCGCCAGAATTCGCTGACGCTTTTTGACATATATGGGTGGTCGAAGTTCTGAGGGAAGTTAAAACCAAGCATTTTACCGAGACCTACTGCCATATCTGAGTAACCCGAGAAGTCGAAATAAATCTGGAATGTGAACGCAAGAATACCAATCCAAGCGGTTGCTACACTTATTTCGCTGTAGTCCATAGCTTTAATCTGTGTCCAGATTATACCGATATTGTTTGCGAGAAGAACCTTTTTGGCAAGTCCCTTGACGAACTTTCCGATACCTTCACTTATTTTGTTGATGTTTACGGTACGTTCCTCGATTTCAGCTGCAACGTCCTCGTAACGGACGATTGGACCTGCGACAATCTGTGGGAAAAGAGTTACATAGGAAGTAAATCCGATGAAGCTTTTCTGAACCTTGATATTACGCAGATAGAGGTCGATTGTATAGGACATTGACTGGAAGGTAAAGAATGAGATACCGATTGGAAGGGCTACTCTGTCCTCGGTTAAGCCAAAATCGTAAATATTTTCGTTAATCCAGCGGTTTACAAGGATAATCGGGTTGGTAATATCGCTCTTGAAAATCGAATTGATTGTATCAATGAAGAAGTCGCTATACTTAAAAATTGCAAGCAGACCGATATTCATTATTACGGACACAAGCAGACAGATTGTACGCTTTTTCTGATTATCGTCGTACTTATCCATAAAGCGTCCTGCAAAGTAGTCGATTGCTGTGGAGAACAGCATTAAAATCATATAGAACGGCTCTCCCCAAGCGTAGAAAAAGAAGCCTGTAAGCAGGATAAGCAGGTTTCTTGCAGGGATTGTAACCTGCTTTTTCTTTCCCGCATTGATTTTATCGGGAAGAAGGATATAAATTATCATTACTATCGGGAGAAAGTAATATAAAAATGTTAAGCTTGAAAAAACCATATTTTACGGGTTATCCGTTTGCTCCTCTCCGTTGTGTATTTTTTCGGCAAGAGTGAAAAACTCCTGCTTTTTCATAAGTGTATTAAGTATATCAATTATTGCGGTTGTTGACATTAATTCAGGCAGGTTAAGCTCCGCAAGAAGCTTTTTGCGGAGTGCAGAGGAATTCGGCATACCGCTGAAGCCGCACTCGTAGAAGTCAATTCGCGTTATCGGGTCAGTATTTTCAGGACGTTCCTCAGATACAATTCCTGCTTTTGCAAAGGCATCGAGGATAATTTTCTTTTCAATTCCCTCAACGCCCAGCTTCCCCTCTTTAGACGGCTCAGCTTTACGTTTTTCCTTGCCGAAAATATCGGGGATATATACGTTGGTTATGTTTCCGTTTTTGATTGCTCCTTTAAGGAATGAACGGATTTTAAAGCCTGCTGTATCGGAGTCTGTCAGAATTATTATTCCCGTTGCGGTCGCATAATACCTTATAATTTTCAGAGTTTCCTTATCCTTGAAAATCTTAAAGCCATTGGTGGGGATTATTACTGCATCAATAATCGAGGAAAGCTTGATTTTATGGTACTTTCCCTCGACTATAACAGCTTGTTTTATATGAAGCATAAGTGCGTACCTTTCGTTCAATAAGTGGCTTGACACGTCATTTAACGCGGCAAGGGTTGGCTTTGCCAACCTACCATTCAGCAGGGGATACAATCCCCTGCTGAATGGTGAAATGGATTCCGCCGTCTTAAAGGCGGAGGACATCTTGCCAAAGTTATTTTCTGAATGTGAGCATTTTTACGAGTGCCTCCTCAAGTAAAATCTGAGGCGGTGTTTTTGAGGATTTCATCAATGCGTCAGTATCAGCGAGTGTTTGGATACACATTCTGAGATGCGGCATTGAAAATTTTTGCACATCACGGAAGGCATTATCCACTCGGAAGGCTACATTTTTTGCATAGCCAAAGTCATCTTTAACGTCCTGTGCGCCCTTCCGTACAGCCATTGCTGTTCTTGCACGGTACATATCGAGCAGGTTGCCTGTGATGGTATAAAGAATTACAATAGGCTCAATTTTTTCCTCAACAAGGTCATTAAATAAACGCATTGCAGTTTTTCTGTCCATTCGCATAATTGCTTTTGCAAGGTCAAAGGTTGTGGTTTCGATTTGCCTTGGCGAAAGCTGACGAATAATATCCATTGTTATTTCGTTGCCCTGTGCATAAGCTGTAAGCTTGGCAATTTCGTTGGAAATAAGCATTGTATTACAAGAACACTGCTCGGCAAGAAAGCGTGCAGCGTCACGGGAAATTCCGCAGCCTGCTTTTGATACGGCTGCCATGATTTCTTTTGCAAGAGTATCTGAGGTTTTCAGTGCAAAGTTACAGACACTTCCGTTTTTGCTTACGGCGTCCATAAGCTTTTTGTTTTTAGTTGTAGGATATTTTTTTCCGTCGGTAACGTCTACTGAAGTGTAATAAAAAATCAGCACGGAACTTTCGGGAAGATTTGCCACGATATCAATAATGCTGTTAAGTTGGTCAGCGGTAAGCGTTTCGGCATTAAGATCGGAAACTGTACAGCAAACGTATTCTGCAAACACCGGAAGCGCTTCACAGGAGTCGGAAAGCAATTCGATATCGAGATTTTTTCCGTCAAAGCTATGCAGGTTATAGGTTTCGCTGTCCTTACTGACGAGACGTGCGGAAAGTGCTTTTGTATATTTTTCGACAGCTACAGCATCCTTGCCGTAAAAATAGTAGGCACGGCTGTAGTTATTGTTTTTCACAGCAGTTTTGATATCATTTTCAGTTACAACAGCCATTGCTTTTTCTCCTTTATTCTAACAGCTTTGTTTTTACTTCTCCGTATTTATCAAATTCAAATATGATACTTTGATTTATATAAAATGCTCCGTCATTAAAATTCTTTTCGGGTTTTTCCTTTAAAATTATGATACTTTTTGTATTTGGCATATCGGCAAGCTTGCTTCCGCTGTAAAGTATTGCAGCTTCACACGAATAATCTGACACGCTGCTTTCCGAGGTATAGAAAAGAAAATCTGTATCGTCCACAGTAACAATAATTACATCTCCGTTTAATTCAACAGAATACTGTTTTGTATTGAAACTGCTTCCATTGGTATAGAACTGAATATTCTCCCTGTTGGTATTGACGATATTGCTGTTACTTTCAGGTATTAAACAAGATTTCACTTCAAAGATTTTAAGCTGTTTATCATATACAACCTGTGATGAAACTGCATCAACATTCATAACAAGTGAATTAATTTTGCGTATACCTTCTCTGTTGAGATATTTTACGGCATACTCTGCATTCTGACCTCCCTTTTTCAGGTCGATTACACTTGCAAAGTGATTATCGTGCACCACAACCGAGACCGCGGAATTGTTTTTAAGCACGGCTATTGTTACTGTGTTTTCTGATATATAACGCTGGATATTGACAAATCCTACCACAATCACAAACACGGAAACTATAACCGCGGCTGTACTTTTAATATTTTTGCAAAGAAAAGAGGCTATTATTCCGATTACCAATGCAGAGGCAATCAGCATAGCTGTATTTTCGTTGCCAAGCGGTATATAGGAAAAATGCATACTGCCAATAAAGCTTGCGATAACTGAAACTACACGACAACATATCTCACATATTTTCAGCACAGGAATTGCTATTAGCGGCAAACCACCTGTAAGTGTTACGATTACGCCACCTATAAGCACTAATTCACATATTGGAAGTAAAAGCAGGTTTGATATTGGTGACACTACGGAAACCTCATCAAAAAACAGTGCTGTTACGGGAAAAACCACAATCATTACACACAGCGAAGATATGAGTGACTCTGCTATTTTTCCGATATGATGCTCCTTACGGATATCCTTCAGTATTTTAGGTGCAATTACACCTATTCCGAAAACGCCTGTTACTGACAGCAGAAATGATGCATCCCTTACGGCAAATGGTGATGTTACAGTGAGAAGAATTACGGCAATTCCAAGAGAATTGAAGGTATCAGCTTTACGTTTGAAAAGCTCTGCACTGTAAACAATAAGTATCATTATTGCGGCACGGATTACTGAATTGGACATTCCTGCAAGGACAACAAAGCACAAGACAGGTACAGTCAGCAGACCAAAGCGCAGATATTTATTGATTGGAATTCGTGAGATAATGAGCCATATAAAGGAACACACAACAGAAAGGTGCACGCCAGAAACTGCCATAATATGTCCTATTCCTGCACGATACATCAAGGTTTTTTCTGAACTTTCTATTCCTGTTTTATCGCCGAAGAGCATGGCGGTCATAATTCCGCTGTATCGGCTGTCCATATTTCTGTTGATTACCGAGAGGATATGGTCTCTGTATTTTAAAAGAGTTTTCTTGATAGAAAATCTGTTGTTTTCTGTGTAATTGAGCTTATAGACTTTACTGAGTCTGAGAAAGATTTCTTTTGATTTATAGTAGGTTTTGGTCGGAAATTTAAAGCTATCTTTCAGCTCTTCCGCTTTTCCAAGCACACTTATACTGTCGCCTATTTCAACGTCATATGAATCAGTGAAAAAGCTTACATTTGCTTCAATATCACCATTTATTACACCTTTGACAATATATGATGATTTATCGCTGTCATACATATTTACGTCGGTTACTACACCCTTTATTTCTACGTCATAACCGCTATACTTTATAATATTTTGATACACGGTCATATCATACAAGCTGTAAAGCAGGATTGCAACCGAAGCACTCACAATACAGACTGAACACTTCATTGATTTGCTTTTAAAAAGTATTGCTGATAAAACAGCGGAAATAATCATGGCTGACAAAATACATAAATTGATTTTAAAAGTAAAAAATGATGCGAAAAACAGCCCTATAAGATAAGATGAACCTATATAAGCCATTTTCCGCACCATAAAAAGGTCAGCCCTTTCGATTTACTTAGCCCATTGTTTCGTTGAGCTTTCTTCCTCCGAGAATGTGGAAGTGAAGATGTTTAACGCTCTGACAGCCGTTTTCGCCGATATTTGTTGCGATACGGTAGCCGTCCTCAGCAATGCCCTGCTCCTTGGCAATCTTTGCAGCTGCTTCAAAAATGTGAGCGACGTATGCAGAGTTTTCAGCTGTAATTTCAGCTGCGCTTGCAATGTGTGTCTTTGGAACTACGAGAATATGAACGGGAGCGAGAGGATTGATGTCCTTGAATGCGTACACGAATTCGTCCTCGTACACCTTTGTGCTTGGGATTTCTCCTGCAATGATTTTACAGAAAAGACAATCAGACATTTTCATTTCCTCCCGTAATTACTTTACAAATTCAGCAACAATTCCGCTTACTGCTGCGATAGCTTCTGCAGCCTTGGAAGCGTCAC